>DASPSB010000229.1:0-4150 GCA_035624135.1 Candidatus Acidiferrales bacterium
GCCAGGACGGAAATGCTGATGCCGGCTTCGGCCAGCGGTCCAGCGACCGCAGCGATCACGCCGGTCTCGCTGAAGTCGAACGGCCCCACGAGCTGGAGTGCGCGCCAGCCCCGGACGGCACGCACGTCCCGCGGCACGGCAGTTTCGTCGCAATAGATGGAAAGCTCGTCTTCGGCACGGATGGTGGCAGTGAATCCACGCCGGGGAAGCCAGGCAGGAATCGGATCCTCCGGCTCGAGCCGGCATATGGCAAACGCAGCGGGCAGCAGGCGCAGGGTGAGCGGGCGCGCGTTCATCCTGGCCGGTACGCTATTCCCGGCGCCGACGGCTGTCAATGGCCCGCACCAGCCGCGGCTCCGGGGCGGATGTTGACGCGCGCGAGCGTTCTTCGTAGGCTCGCTGGCGGGGAGCGTGCGATGGCAAAGCTGGCATTGGTTTACGGCATGCGCCTATTTCCCGCCGATGAACTCGCGGAAGTGAAGAGCGCGCCTGTGGCGCTCCGGGGCGGACGCACCGGGCAGATCACCATGCATCTGATCGAAGGCAGCAAAGAAGAAATTGAAAAGCAGTTG
This sequence comes from Candidatus Acidiferrales bacterium, assembly GCA_035624135.1. Classification (GTDB taxonomy): domain Bacteria; phylum Acidobacteriota; class Terriglobia; order Acidiferrales; family UBA7541; genus JOPF136. The sequence goes on from DASPSB010000229.1 coordinate 573, forward strand.
CATGAGTCAATCCAGGCGTTCTTCGAATTGTATCCGGAGATTTGACAGCCGCCGGGACGACTGCGCGGGCGGCTACAGCAGGACTACGGTTTGCCCGGTGAGTTCGAAACGTTTGCGGCAGCGCAGGTTGCGGCAGGCCACCATATCGTCCACGCGGACCATATAGGTTCGTGCCTTCTCGAACTTGGCGCGGTCTTCGCTCGTTGCTCCGGCCGGCAGGCGGTCTTTCTTGGTGCGCACCTTCCAGCGGATGGGAAACGTCCCCTCCTGTCGGCAATGCGGGCAGATCAGTGTGAGTTGTTTCGTCTCTTCCTTTTCGTTGTAGAAGTTGCGTTCGTCCATCGCCGCCGCTCCTTCAGCGAGCAGCACGATAGCGCCTCCGGACGCGCACCGCAACGGGTCGCCCACATATCCTCTTCTAGCCTGTGTCCCAACTGACCTTTTCGCAGGGTCCGCTCTCCAGAAAATCGCGTTTCATGCCGATACACATGAGGGAGCGTCTGCGCCTTCGTGTCCCGTTTTGTGACAGTCCGCGCGTTCCGATGTCCGCTGCTATGGCTCGTTCTCACAGCCATGACTGCCATGCCCGCAGGGGCATTTCCGGCAGGCGACGACTGGGCTTCGCAGATTCGCGCGCTCCTCAATTCGAACAACCCGCAGGGCGCGCTGGGCGTGGCGGAGAAGTGGATGGCCGCGGCTCGGGGCGATATGGACGCGATTGGCTGGCACGGCCGTGTCCTCTTGCGCCTGAACCGGCTGCCGGAAGCGGAAGCCGACTTCCGCCGCGTCCTCGCAGCCTATCCACACGACGCCGACGCGCAACTGGACCTGGCAAGCATCCTGCGCCGCCAGAACCACCTGGAGGACGCGCTCGGGCTTTTGAAGCAAGCGCATGCGGAGGATCCGAAGCGCTCGGACGTTTTGGATGAAGAGGGCCGCGTGCTCCGCTCGCTGGGTCGCATGCACGAGGCGCGTGAGGCGTTTGAGCAGGCGCGCCTGCTCGCGCCCGAGGATGCGGACGCACGCGAAGGTCTGGAGTCCACAGTGGAGCCGCCTCGTCACGAATTCCACGTGGGCACCGAGATTGACCTGTTCAACTACACGGCTGACGCGGGCGAATTCGACACTGGGTTGAAGACGGATTGGAGTGCGCGCTGGAGCACCTATTTCGAGCTCTCCTACTGGGACCGCTTCGGAGGTCATGCGGAACGCAATCTGGGCCAGGTGACCTTCAAACCGCTGCCCCGCATAGCCATAACCGTCGGCGGCACTTGGAACCATAACGACGGCGTCATCCCGCGCAGCGAGGCCTTCTTCGAGTTGGACCGCGGCGGCACGATTCCCGGCCGGCATATTGTTCGCGGGATTGAGTTCAACTATCACCAGCAGTGGTATTGGTTCTCGACGGCGCGCGTGCTGGCGCTCACTCCCTCCGCTATCTTCTACCTGCCTCGCGAGTGGATGTTCCAGATCGCGGTCACTGCCGCGCGCTCATCGTTTCCCGCGCTGGCGCCCGGTTGGCAGCCCTCCGGCCAGGCGAAGCTCACATTTCCCGTCCGGCCGCGCCTCAGCGGCAACCTTTTCTACGCCGTCGGCAGCGAGGACTTTGCGCTCACCGACCAGATCGGGCATTTCGCCGCGCGCACCTGGGGCGCCGGCTTCCGCCGTGATTTCGAGCGCCGGCAGTTCCTCAGCGGCTACGGTTTCTTTCAGGACCGCTCCCAGGCGCGCACGCAGGCCACCTTTGGATTCACTTACGGAGTCCGCTTCTAGTGCCCGGCCATGAATCCGATTACAAAGATGGTGGAGCTGATGGGGCCGGCCACCTACGTGGTTCAGGCCCTGGTGGCCAGCCTGATTGGCGCTGCCATCCTTCTCGCCTTCATCATGGGACGCCGCGCGGCGCGCCGCAGGTATTTTGGCCGCCGCGACGAGCGCGCGCAGTCCCTCCGCCGCCAATTGCCGGAAATCCTCGAGGGACGAATCCTGGCTGAAGCCTGGCGCCGCGATCCGCTGGACGATCGCATCCTCGAGGAAATCCTGCTGGACCGGCTGGAAGTCGCGGGGCGCGACGAGACGGAACAGATTCGAAATTGTCTGCGCATCAGCGGCCTGCTGGATAAACGCATTCACCAGGCGCGCCGCCGCCGCGGCTGGCGGCGCCTCTACACACTCGTGATGCTCGGGCGCATGCGCTGCCCGGAGGCCATCCCTGCACTCGCAGAAGGGTTGGACGACGCAAACGAACAGACCGCCATCGCCGCGGCCCGCGGTTTGGGGCGCTGTGCCATGCCCGAAGCGGCGGAACCGATTCTCGAGCGGCTCGCGTTGGGCCGCCTGCGCCTTCCCGCCAACGTGCTGCAAACCGTGCTCTATCACTGTTGTCGCGAGCGGCCTTCGATGCTCCTCCGGGCGCTGCAGTTTATTGACGACGAATTGCGCCCCGTGCTCGCCCGCGTGCTGGCAGAAACGGCGTCTGCGGAATTGGGTGAGGATCTGGTTCTGATTTCGTCCGACCCGTTGCCGGAGGTGCGCGCGTCCGCCGCGCGGGCCATGGCCGGGGCGCGCCCACGGCTGGCGCTCGCCGCGCTCCAGCAGCTCGCCACGGATTCGGAATGGTTTGTGCGCCTGCGCGCGGTGGTCGCGCTGGGCATGTTGCAGGACCCGCGTTCGATTCCCGTCCTCCTCGAGGCGCTTTGCGACCCCAATCGCTTCGTGCGCTTGCGGTCTGCTGGTGCGCTCTCGCGCCTGGAAGGGCACGAGGAGGAAGTGCTGGTGCGCGCGATCGAGACCCGCGATCGGTACGCGCTGCAAGCCCTCGTGGGAGAGATGCAGCGCTCCGGCGCCATGCTCGCCGTGCTCAACGGGCTTGCGGATCCGCGCCAGCGGCCGCACTCGCGGCGCATCCTGCTGGCCGCCGTGCGTGCCGGGGCGCCGCGGCTGCTCCTCGATGCCGTACTCCATCACGCCCATTGGCGCGTGCGCACCCAGGCCGCGCGACTGCTCGCGGAGTCGCAGGACCCCGAGGTTCTGCGTCTGCTGCGCTTCTATACTACAGACACGCAACGGCCCCGGGAGCGTGTGCTGTTCCTCTGGTTGCAGCGCCGCCTCCAGACAGCGGCGGCCGGGACCGTCGCACCGGCGGATCCACCCACAGACGAAGCGCGGCCGAGCACAAGAGCGGCGATGGAGGAGCCCGCTCCGGCGTCGGACGCCTCGCTGGTGCGGGAAAATCGATGAACGCCGTTCTAGCCACCGTCAACGACGCGCTCTTCCTGTATTATCTCGTGTCCAATCTCCTCTATCTTTTCCTGCTTATCTTCGCCATTCGCGCGACCGTGTTGCACCATCGATCCCTCGCCAGCATCCGCCTGGAGCGCTTCCGGTCCTCTCCCTTTTCTCCGCCCGTATCCATCATCGCGCCCGCGCACAACGAGGGGCAGAGCATCGCGCAATCGGTACGCTCATTTCTCACGCTCGATTACCCCAACATCGAAGTTATCGTGGTCAACGACGGCTCTACCGATGAAACCATGGAAGTGCTGACGCGCGAATTCCAGCTCCTGCGCACCGACCTC
>DASPSB010000230.1:0-14867 GCA_035624135.1 Candidatus Acidiferrales bacterium
CGCTTCTTTTGTATTGTCCTGCACCGAGACCGCCATGATGGTCACCGATCCGCCCTGCGGCACGGTCGTGGGAGGCATATACGTGGTGGATACGCCGCTACCCGTCTGCGTTGGGTTAAAAGACCCGCAGGCACCCGTAGGCGTGCACGACCAGTTCACATTCGAGCCGTTGCTTACCTCCGCGGCCACCTGGAAAGTGGTGCCCAGAGTGTCGGAAAGTGGTGGCGCCACGCTGAATTCCACGGCGAGTGGCGCCGAAGGCCCCGAGGAGGAACCCAGGCACGCTGAGAGCGTGAGGGCGGAAGCCACAACGCACAGCAAGGGAAGCAGGGGTCGGCGCGCGTTCATCATTGGCCTCCTGCCGGCTGTGCGCCCCGTGCCGCGCGAGTTCCGTTCGGCGTGGGCCGCACAGGAAATCCATTCTGGCTGCGTATAGTCAGCGTTTGTCCGCCGACCGCCACTGTGCGCGCCAGGAAGATTTCACCTGCCGTGAACGTCGAAGTCACTCCCGTCACTTGAATCGTGGCGCCGGGGACCAGCCCTTTTTCAGCCGCGATGCGGCCGTAATACGGTCCCAGGTGCAGGGCCACCTCGCCCTGCGTGGTCGTGAGCATTAGATAGAGGCCTAGCGGCAGTCCCGTCTTCGGCCGGCTCACGACTTCGGATATCGTGCCGTTCAGCACGACTTCCTTTGTCGCGTCGTACATCCGGGGCACCGTCGGAGACGCGGCCGCCGGCTGCTGGGATTGTGCAAAGGATTGTGGCGCTAGCAAAACGAAGACCGCGAGGAAAAAGACACCAAACAGAAGTATAAGCGGGGCGCAATGCTTGCTCATGCATCCTCCTGCGGGATGACCGATTGTAGGAACGCTTCCCCGTCGCCCTGCCGCCGCTTCCGCGGTTGCCGGCAACAGCGTTCCGCCGGGAGTGCGCGCCCTTGGCGGCACACACCCGGCTGCCCCACAACTATTGGAACCCCAAACGCGGAAAAGAGTTGCGTGGCAAGCAGGGAGGAACGGGTCGCCTGGCATCTGCCCGGGCTCTGTAACAATGCCGTTACAGACCGAGGAACGCCGCGCGCACCTGTTCGTTGGCCATTAATTCCTTCGACGATCCGGAGAGAACCACTGCGCCGTTTTCCACCACATAGCCGGCATCGGAGATGCTCAGTCCGTCCACCACGTTCTGTTCCACAATGAGCACGGTCACTCCGGTCCGCGCCACCTCGCGGATCTTTTCGAAGACCTCTTCCACTACTTTTGGCGCCAGGCCCAGCGAGGGTTCATCGAGCAACAGCAGCGATGGGTGCGCCATCAACCCCCGCGCGATCGCCACCATCTGCTGCTCGCCTCCGGAGAGCGTGCCCGCGATCTGCCTGCGTCGGTCCGCGAGGTTCGGAAACAGCCCGAACTGCTCCTCCATCAGTTGCTTCAGCCGCGGCCTCGACCGCGGCACATAGGCGCCCAGCGCCAGATTTTCTTCCACGCTCATGTACGGAAAAAGCTGCCTGCCTTCGGGAACGTGACTGATTCCGCGTTCCACCATCTCGTAGGGTTTCACTTGCGAAATGTCTTTGCCCCGGAAACGGATCGCGCCGCCCGTCGGCCTCAGCAGGCCGGAGATCACCCGCAACGTGGTCGTCTTTCCCGCTCCGTTCGCCCCGATCAGCGAAATCACCCTGCCCTCGGGGACCTCCAGAGTGACGCCGAACAGCGCCTGGAACTCCCCGTAACCCGCCTGGATCGATTCCAAGACGAGCAGCGACTCGCTCATAGCCCGAGTCCCTTGTACTTGGAGCCCAAATACGCCTCGATTACCCGTGGCTCGTGCACCACTTCCTTCGCAGTTCCCTCCGCGATCAGCGTGCCATGGTCCAGCACCACCACCCGGTGCGCGATGCGCATCACCACTTGCATCACGTGTTCCACTCCCCCCACCGCGGAAATGCCCCACTCCGGAAGCTTCTTGAGCGTTTCCGCCAGCCCCAGCGCTTCAGCGGTGGAAAGGCCGGCCATCACCTCATCGAGCAGGATCAGCCTCGGCTTGGTGGCCAGCGCACGCGCGATTTCCAGCCGCTTCAGCATCGCCAACGGCAGTCCGCTCGCCGGCGATTCCGCGATCTTTTCCATCTGCAAATAGCGCAGTACCCCGCGCGCTTCCTCGGCGGCCTTCGTTCTGCTGCTGGTCCGCAGAAAGGCGCCAAGCATCACGTTTTCCAGCACGGTCAGGTTTCGCAGCGGTTTCACCACTTGGAATGTCCTGCCAATACCGAGCTGCGCCGCCTGGTTGGGCGCAATCCGGCTGATGTCCCGGCCCTGGAACCGAATCGTTCCGGAATCCGGGTGGAAGACGCCGCTGATCAGATTGAACAGGGTCGTTTTCCCTGCGCCGTTCGGCCCCACGATGAAACCGATCTCTGCCTCGCGGATGGCAAACGTCACGTCGTTCGTCGCCACCAGCCCGCCGAACCGCTTCGTCACGTGTTCAATTTCCAGCAGATTCATCCCAAATTCCGCCTGTGCTATTCGCGCCTCCTCCTGCGCAGAATTGCCGCCACTCCCCCGATGATTCCCTCCGGCAGGAACAGCACCACGACAATCAGCAGCAGGCCGTAAATCAGCAGGTGCGCTTCTTCAAACACCGTTTTGAAGACTTCCGAAGCCGTCTCCAGCAGCGCCGCTCCGACCATCGGCCCGGCGAGCGTTCCCGCGCCTCCCAGCATGGCCACAATGGCAATCTCGTTTGAAATATCGATCGAGAGCACCTGGTCGGGCACGATGAACAGGAACAGGCTGCCGTAGAGCGCCCCGGCCAGCGCGGTGAACGCCGCGCTCAGCAGCAGCGCATAGAGCTTCGTCCGCGCCGCGTTTACCCCCACCGAGAGCGCTGTGTCCTGATCCTCTCGGATGGCCATCAGGTAGTAGCCGAATCGCGAACGGGAAATCACCACGGTTGCCGCCGCCGCCGCGGCCGTGAGAAATACCGCGCAAAGGTAGAACGACCGGTTCACGTTTGTGTGGAACAGCGCCGGCACCTGCACGCCCACGTCTCCCCCGGTGATGCTGGGCAGGTTTTTCGCCGCGGCATGCAGCACTTCCGCGAATGCGATCGTGGAGAGCGCGAAATAGGGTCCGCGAAGGCGGAAGGAAACTCCGCCGATCAGCAGCGCGAAAAACATGGCCATGGCCACCAGCAGCGCCAGCGTCGCCCACAGGGGCACTCCTGCGTGCGTGAAAAGCGCCAGCCCGTACGCTCCCGCACCGAAATACGCCGCATGGCCCAGCGAGAGCTGTCCTGCATAGCCGCCCACCAGGTTCCATGCCAAGCCCAGCGCCGCAAACAAATAGATGCGAAAGAGCACCTGCAACTGGTAGTCGCTGCGAACGAAAAATGGCAGCAGCAGGGAAATCACGAAGCTGGCCAGCGCGAGCGCCAGTTGCCCGCGCTTCATGCCTTCTGCCTCCCGAAGATTCCGCTCGGACGCAGCGAAAGCACCAGGAGAAAGATCACAAAGTCCACGGTCAGCGCCCACTCGTTGCCCCAGTACAGGCTGGTCAGATTTTCCACCACACCCAGCAGCAATCCCGCCATCGCCGCCCCGACAATGGATTCCATCCCGCCGAGCACCACCATCACAAAGGCCTTCAGCGTGAACTGGTCCCCCACTCCCGGGTAGAGGTAGAAGACCGGAAGCAGCAGGCTCCCCGCCACCGCCGCGGCTGAGACGCCCAGGCCGAACCAGAAGGCCTGCACGCGATGCAAATGAATGCCCATCAGCGGCGCCGCGTAGCGGTTCTGCGCGATCGCCCGCGCCGCCCGGCCCATCATCGTGTGCATCACAAAAAAATAGAGGCCCGTGCCCGCTACTAGCGCAATCCCGAACGACACCACCCACGGCGCATTCACCGTTATGTGGCTGCCCAGATGCAGATTTTTCTCCAGCAGCGGGAAGTTGATTTGGTGATAGTCCGCGCCGAACACCAGTTGGATTCCGTCGCTAATGGCCAGCCCGATCCCCAGCGTCAGCAGGATCTGCATGAAATCCGACTGCCCATGGATCGGCCGCAGCAGGCGCATGTAAATCAAATGCCCCAGCCCGTACATCCCCAGCGCCACGAGCGGAAAACTGTAGTAGGGGATCAGGTGGGCATGCACGAACAGCACGTACGCCGCGTACATCCCCAGCATCATGAACGCGCCGTGCGCGAAGTTCACGATGCGCATCACACCGAAGATCAGCGCCATGCCCATGCCCACCAGCGCATAGAGCGCGCCCGTCAGCACGCCGTTGACTACCGCCTGTAGGGTTGTGAACAGGTCCATGCTCTAAGCTGCGCTATCTGATTCCAATTCGCTCCCGGAAATCACCCAATGCCGCAATTTGCTCTACTTTTGGCGCTTGCTCCACGGTGGGGTGGGGAGAATCGGCTTGGCCTCGGCAACTTCCGATGGCCACACCACTCGGTACTGCCCGTCCTGAATCTGCGTCACCAGGGTTGGATGCGCATTTTGGCCATGCTCGTCGAAATGGACCGGGCCGAACGGCGTCTCCGGAAGCGACAGCGCGCGGAGCGCATCACGGATCGCTGCCGGCTCCGCGTTCCCCGCCTTCTGTATCGCAGCAACCGCCACCAGCAGCGCCTCGTAGGCTTCCATTGCATGATAGGCGGGATGCGCCCCCGTCAATTTTACGTACTGCTCGTCGAATTCCTTTGAGCCTTTCCATTTCGCCGTCGGCAGCCACTGCGACACGCTGATCGTGTACTCCGCATAGGCGCCCGCTCCCTTGTCCTTCGTGGGAAATTCCGCAGCGGAGAACCCCGTTCCCGCCCCCGTGTAATAGCGCGGGTTCAGCCCCACTTCCGCGGCCTGGCGCATGAGGGTCGACGCGTCCAGAAGGTAGGAACCGAAATAGATGACGTCCGGGTCTTTTGCCTTCACGCGTTGCAGCAGCGCCTTGTAATCCGGCGAACTGGCCTGATAGGCCTCCTCGTCCACCAGCGTCAGCCCGGCCCTCTGCGCTTGCTCCCGCATTGCTCTGTCGTTCGACTGCCCGAAGTTCGTGTTCTCATATATGATCGCAATCGTCTTCGGGTCGCCGTTATGTTTCAGAAATTCTAGGATCATTTGGGCGTAGTTCCCCGATCCCTGGCACAGCCGGAAAATCCACGGCGAGCCGGTCTCCATCAGGTTGTCGGCCACGGATGTGGGGATGATCAGTGGAATCTGTTTCTGCGTCACTGCCGGGATCATCGCGCGCGTGTTTTCGCTCGTGTACGCACCCAGGATGATCGGCACGTGGTCCTGGTCCACCAGCTTCGTCACGCCCTGCACGGCCTGATCGGGACGCCCCTGGTCGTCGTAATAGACCAGCTCGATCGGCTTGCCCAGCACGCCCCCCTTAGCGTTCATGTCCGCCAGGCCAATTGTGTAGCCGTTCTTATGCGCTTGGCCGAACGCCGCGGCTGCCCCCGTGAGCGAAGTCACCACGCCGATCTTGAACGTATTCGATTGCTCTGAGCCTCCCTTGCACGACGTGAGGCTCAGGGCTGCGGGCAGCGCCAGAATCAGCAACCACACTGCGATTCGCTTCATGGCAGGTCTCCGTCCGGCGAGAGTGGTACCACTTCGACCCGCGGGGAGCAATCGAAACATTCGGTGATGCCGAAATGTGAGGCAAAAGCCCGACGCACAGCGGCCTGGCGGTGGTTCCACGCGGGCTCGAAAAAAGCTCGCGCGCGTCGCGAAGGCCGCCTCCGGGGACCGTCTCTGTTAAAGTATTGCCTGTCTGCCGATGGGATTGCGCTTGAGTCATTCTCGATTCCGGAATGGCTCGGCCGAAACCCGGCTGTCGCGAGAGGAGTGTCGCGTGCCGCAAGCAGAGAAGCAAACGGCGCAATCACCGGCTGCTCTTCACTCGTTCAAGCGCATCCTCCTGGCCACCGATTTCTCTGTCCGCTCCGCGGCTGCGGTGCCGTATGCCCGTTTGTTGGCTGAGTATTACGGTGCGCTCGTTGTCGTCGTCCATGTGATCCCCGCCGAGGAACAGGCCGACGGCGAGACGGAAACGCAGGCCGAGATCGACCAGACCCTCAAACTGGCGGAATCGAAGGTGCGCGCCTTCCTCGCCGAGAACCCGCTCGGCCGGGTTCCTTACGAGATCGTGGTTGGCCGCGGCGCCGTATGGCAAGTCTTCGCCCCCCTGGTCGAGAAACAGCACATCGATCTCATCGTGCTGGGTACCCACGGCTGGAGTACAGTAGGCAAACTGCTGCTGGGTTCGGTGGCGCAACACATATTTAACGTGGCGCCTTGTCCCGTGCTGAGCATCTCGCCTCGCGCCCGCACCTTAGGAGACGTAACCGGCAGGCCCCCGCGCATCCTCTTCGCCACCAACTTTCTGCCTGCCTCGCTCAAAGCACTGTACTACGCCCTCTCCCTCGCCAAAGCCAGCCATGCCGAACTGCTTCTGCTTCATGCTCTCGGGGCCTCAGAGTCCGGTTCCCCCGAAATTGTGCAGGCATACCATCAGCATTTGAACGCGTTGATTCCAGCGGGTGAGAAAAATTGGTGCCGGTCCGACACGCTGGTCGCGGCCGGTGATCCTGACCGCGCCATCCTCGATGCCGCCGAACGTCATGCCGTGGATTTTATTGTCATGGGCGCGCATGCCGTCGAGGGCTCGCTTTCCACCTTCCAGGTGGCTTTATCCACCGCCTACCGTGTGGTGGCGCATGCGCCCTGCCCCGTGCTTCGGGTCCGGAGCTGAATCGGCCTCCGGATCTGCGTGGTTCCTCCGGCCAACGGATGAGTTCCCGCGCGATGAGCTGCGCCGCCGGCGGCCCGTAGTGCAAAGGCCGCGTATTTCGGCCTCCCTTGCCTCCAACTTGAAATCGGCAAGTCCGATGATATGCTCCTACCGCTTGTGGTGGGAGAAGGGGAGTTATGAAACGAATACTTCTGTTTGTGTTCGTTCTTTCCTTGCTTGTAGTTCCATCTAGTTTTGCCCAGCAAACCATCGTCGTGGGTTTCACCGTTTCCAAGACCGGAGCCCTCAACGTGGACTCGCTGGAGCAGTACCGCGGGTTCGAACTCTGGCGCGACCAGGTCAACTCCGCCGGCGGCATCAAGGCAGGGGGCAAGAGCTACAAAATCGAATTCGTCAATTACGACGACGAATCCAACTCCAAGCGCGTCCAGCAGCTCTACTCGCGAATGATTCTCGAGGGCAAGGCCGATTTCCTGTTCAGCCCCTATTCGTCCAGCCTCACCGCGACTGCGGCGGTGGTCACCGAGCAATATGGGAAGGTCATGCTCACCACCGGCGCCGCGGAAGAGAAGACCTATAAGCTGGGCAACCATTTCCTGTTTCAGATGTTTGCGCCGGCAACGCAGTACCTGACCGTTGCGCTCGACGCTCTGAAAGCCAGGGACCCCAAGGCCGCGGTCGCCTTTGTCTACGAGGACTCGTCGTTTTCGGTTGCGGTCGTGAATCCCGCGAAAGCCTATGCTCAGCAGCTCGGGTTCAACGTCGTCTTCAGCGAGGCCTACACCCCCAACACCACCGACTTCAGCCCCATACTCGACAAGCTGATCGCCTCAAAGGCCACGGTGCTTCTGGGTGGCGGCCATTACACCGACGGGTCAACTCTCGCGCGGCAACTCTACAGCCGCAAAGCCGCGCTCAATATGATCACTCTGCTGGTCGCTCCCGACAGTCCCCAGTGGGTGGAATTAGGAGATGCCGGTTTGGGTGTCATGGTGCCCTCGCAATGGGAACCGCAGTCGACGTTCAAGGCTCAATATGGCCCTAGCGGAGTCCAATTCGAGAAGGATTACACCGCCAAGTACAACAGTCCCCCGAGCTACGAATCCGCCGGAGGATATGCCAGCGGTCTGATCTTGCAGCGTGCGATCGAAAAGGCGGGCGGAATCGACACGGCCAAGGTTGCCCAGGCGCTGGACTCGACCGACATCATTACCTTTTATGGCCGCACCAAATTCTCAACTGCGGCCGAAGAGCATGGGCTCCAGGTGGGACACTCGATGGTCCTGGCTCAGTGGCAGAAGGACAAGTCTGGAAAGCTGGTAAAAGACGTAGTTTGGCCGCTGGCTGCCAAGAGCGGCAATTTGCTCTACCCGATTCACTGACGGTCCTGCCGCATCTCGGCTTTTTCGCCGGGATGCGGCAACCGCGTTGCGCTTGGAGATCTGAGCGGCACAGGCCAAGAGCGGTGTAAGTACGGAGCGTGAAGTGTGTCTGGAATTTTAGCTTCCATGATCGATGGACTGCTGGTTGGCTCGGTCTATGGACTGGCCGCCATGGGTCTGAGTTTGATCTGGGGCGTGATGAACGTCATCAATCTCACTCACGGCGCCATGATCGCGCTGGGCATGTTTGGCATGTACCTGTTGTTTAGCTCCCTTGCCGCCAACCCCTACGTCCTGCTCCTTCCCCTCCTCGGCGCGGGGTTGATTTTCGGCATCGTGGCGTACTGGGTGGCGATCCATTGGGTGATCGGCCGGCCGATGCTGATGAGCCTGCTCTCCACCTTTGCGGTGAACATGATGATCATTGGGATCGGCACCGCCGTGTGGACCACCAGCCCGTACAACGTCAACTTCAATCTGCCGGGCGTCACCATCGAGAAGTACACATTCACAGGCAACCACATCGCCGCGGCCACGGCGGCCCTCGTCATTGCCCTCGCGCTCGACTTGTTTCTGCGGCGCACGCGGCCGGGCAAAGCAATCCGCGCGGTGTCCGACAATCGTGAAGCCGCCGAGCTCATGGGTATTTCCTCGACCGCCGTCTTGGCCGTGGCCTTTGGCATCGGCATCGCTCTGGCCGTTGCCTCGGGTGCCCTAGTCTCGACGTTGTTTCCCTTCACCATTCTTTCCGGGGCCGTCTATCAGCTCAAAAGCTTCGTGGTCACCGTTCTGGCCGGGCTGGGCAAGCCCCTCGGAGCGCTGGTGGCCGGCGTTCTTCTCGGACTGCTGGAGGGAGCGGTCACTCCCTTTATCGCGGCCAGTTGGATTCCCCTGATAGAATTCTCTCTCTTCGTCGTGGTGCTGGTTGCCTTCCCGCGGGGCATTTTCGGGAAGGTTGCGGCATGATCTTCCGGCGTCCCTTGTTCTGGCTGATTCTGATTCTCTCCGCGGCATTCATTTACCTTCCCCTGCGCGGCCAGAACGTGCCGCTGCGCGAGGATCTCATTCTCGTGGCCATCGCTATCATCCTGGCCAGCAACCTGAACCTCATGATCGGTTACACGGGTTACGTAAACTTCGGTCATATCGTTTTTTACGGGTTGGGAGGCTACTTCGGGCTCTATTTGACCTCGATCCGAGGGTGGAATCTGGTGCTCGCCGCGCTGGCTGCCGGCGTCGCCGTCAGTTTTCTTGCTCTGCTCTTCGGCCTCGGGATTCTTCGCTTGCGCGGCGCTTATTTCGCGCTGGCCACGATCGGCGTTCTTGAGGCGATCCAGGCGTTCGTAATCAACTTCGACCCCTGGGGCCGCTCGACCGGTATGTATCTCTCCTTCGAGTCCTACCAGGCCTGGGGTGGCGCCATGCGCGCCCTCTGGATCGACTATTACCTGATTATCGGCATTATGGCTCTCTCCATGATCTTGAGCCTGGGGATCAAGATTTCGAAGTTCGGATTAGGCTTGTTCGCCATCCGCGAGAATGAGGACGCCGCCGCCGTGCTCGGCGTGAACACCACGGTTTACAAGGCGATCGTGTACAGCGTCTCCGCCTTCCTTCCGGCCGTCGCGGGTGCGTTGATGTTTTTCAAGAACGGCATGATCGATCCCTTTGTGGCCTTTGAGTTCATGCTCTCCCTGGAAGGTATCGTCATGCTGATGCTCGGCGGGCAAGGATCGGTTACCGGCGCAGCACTCGGCGCGGGCATGTACGAGTGGCTCCGCTCCTCCCTGCTGACCTCTCCGAAGCTCTCTGACTTCCAGCTCGTTATTGCCGGCGGTCTTTTGCTCGTCGTGGTTCTCTTTGCGCCCGGCGGTCTGATCGGCTGGGTCTATCGGTTGGTCCCGCCGTCGCGAGAGGTGATTGAATGACCCCCTTGCTGGAGGTGCGGGGCGTTAGCAAACGCTTCGGCGGCTTGCTGGCGGTATCCGACGTGAGCTTCACTCTGAACCAGGGCGAAATTCTTGGCTTGATTGGTCCCAATGGCGCCGGCAAAACCACGTTGTTCAACGTCGTCAACGGCGTCTACAAGTCCGACCAGGGGTCCATTACCTTTAGCGGCCGCGACATCGCCGGCATGTCGCCTCACAAGATCGTTCATCTGGGTCTGGCGCGCACGCACCAGATCGTTCAACCCCTCAACGAAATGACCGTGCTGGATAACGTTACCGTCGGTGCCTGTTTTGGCAGGGAGTACCTGGGCCTGAGCGCGGCCCGCGCCGTGGCCCGCGAAGTGCTCGAGCAGGTCGGCATGGGCAGCAGGACCAAAGTCCTGGCCCGTTCCCTGACCATCGCTGGCAAGAAGCGCCTCGAAGTGGCGCGTGCCCTCGCGGCCAAACCCGCGTTGCTTCTCCTCGACGAAGTGCTCGCCGGCCTCAACCCCACCGAAGTCGCCCAGATGATCGAACTCGTGCGCAGCATCCGCGACCGCGGCGTCTCCATTTTCATGATCGAGCATTTAATGCAGGCGGTTATGAATCTATCCGACCGCATAGTCGTCCTCAACTTCGGACAGAAGCTCGCCGAGGGTCGTCCCGAGGATGTCGCCCGTGATCCTCAGGTGGTCGAAGCTTATCTCGGCGACCCCGACATTGCGGAAAAGCTGATGGAGAAGAATTGATGGAAGCCGTTCTGGAGATCGACAAACTCGAGTCCGGATACGGCGAGGTGCAGGTGCTGTGGGGCATTTCGCTCCAGGTGCCCCCCGGCAATCTCACCACCATCATCGGCGCCAACGGCGCCGGCAAGACCACTACCCTCCGCACCACCATGGGCAGTGTACGTCCCTGGCGCGGTCGTGTTCTGCTCCAAGGAGAGGATGTCACCAGGTTGTCCTCTCACGCCAAAGCCAACCGCGGCTTGGTCCTGGTGCCGGAAGGCCGACAGCTTTTCCCCAATCTCTCCGTCGAAGAGAACTTGGAGATGGGCGGATATTCGCCCCGCGCTCGCAAGCGGCAAAAAGACAATCTGGACCGCGTCTTCCAGCTGTTTCCGCGGTTGAAGGAGCGCCGCAAACAGAAGTCTTCCACCCTCTCCGGCGGGGAGCAACAGATGTTGGCCATGGGTCGCGGCTTGATGCAGGAGCCGGTGGTGCTCATGATCGACGAACTTTCGCTCGGCCTCGCACCGGTCCTGGCCCAGCAGCTCTTCATGACCTTGAAGACCCTCAGAGGCCAGGGAATCACCATCGTCCTCGTCGAGCAGAACGTCCACCTCGCCCTGGCGCTCAGCGATTTCACCTACGTGCTCGCCGAGGGCCGCGTCACCATCCAGGGAGAGTCGCGCGCGGTCGCCCAGATGGATGAGGTACGGCGCGCCTATCTGGGGCTCTGATCTTCCCCCTTTGCTGACCCGCTCCGCCGGATCCCCGGCCGCGCCTCATCCCGCGTGCGCCGCCACGGCCTTCGATTTCTCTCGTGCTGCCTCCACTCGTTCCAGGCCCTCCAACAGATCTTCCACGAGGTCGGCCGAGTTCTCGCAGCCCGGCGAAAGCCGGACGAGCGTATCGGAAAGCCCCAGCTCTGCGCGCGCCGCTGCTGGAATCGAAGCGTGTGTCATCGTCGCGGGATGGCAGATCAAAGCCTTCACGCCGCCCAGGCTCTCTCCCAGCGTGAAGTACCGCAGCGAAGAGGCGAACGCTGCGACCTCCTCCACCGTCCCGTCCAGCTCGAACGACACCATGCCGCCGAATCCGGTCATTTGCCGCCGCGCGATCTCGTGTCCGGGATGCGAAGGCAGCCCGGGAAAATACACGCGCCGCACCAGCGCATGCGCGTCGAGCGCATCGGCCACTGCCGCGGCGTTTTCCGCATGCCGGATCATGCGCAGCTCCATGGTCTTCAGCCCGCGCAACGTCAGCCAGCAGTCGAACGGCCCCGGTACCGCTCCCGTCGCGTTCTGTAGAAATTTTACGGGCTCGAAAACCGCCGCATCGCGCGACAGTACCGCGCCCTGAATCACGTCCGAATGGCCGGCCATGTATTTCGTTACGCTGTGGACCACCAGGTCCGCGCCCAGGGCGAACGGCTGCTGGAAATAGGGCGTGGCAAACGTATTGTCCACCACCACGAGCGCGCCTTGGGCATGTGCCCGTGTCGCAATCGCCGCGATGTCGTACACCAGCAGTCGCGGATTGGTCGGCGATTCCAGCCAGACGATGCGCGTGCGCGCGTTCAGCGCTGCATCAAGGGCAGCCTCGTCGGCCAGGTCGAACTGCCGGATCGTCACACCAATCGGCTGGAATACGCGGTTCAGGATCCGATAGGTCCCGCCGTACACGTCCTGCGGAATGATGATTTCGTCGCCGGGTCGCAGATAGGCCTGGAGAACAGCGTTTTCCGCGGCCAGCCCCGAAGCGAACAGCGCCCCGTGCGACACGCCTTCTAGCTCGGCCAGCACGTGCTCCAGCCGCTCGCGCGTCGGATTGTTCGTGCGCGAGTAGTTGAAGCCCTTGTCGCACCCCGGTGACTCCTGTTCGTACGTCGAGGTCTGGAAGATTGGGGCGATCAGGGCGCCGGTTTCGGGCTCGGAAGGCTGCGCGGCGTGAATCGTCTTCGTCGCGAATCTCATTTCTGTTCTCCTTTTTCTCAATCGTTCGCAAAAACCAGCCCGGAAATCGTTCCTGCACTGCACTCCGCGCGCGCCAGGCCCGCCGATACCACCGTGATTAGCGGAGATCCATCGAGGCTGCGCACCACTAGTGGCACTCCCGCGCGTGCCGCGGTCTCGATGGCCTGCCGCTGCACCAGGTCGCAGCCGTGATCGGCCAGATCCAGCGCTTCGGCAAACGTCAGTGCAGGCAGGTGTCGCGCGGTAGTGTCGCGGTTCGGATCTGCCGAAAAGTAGCCGGGAACGTCTTTCACCAGCTCGCAGCGCGCTGCCTCCAGCCCCGCGGCCAGCAGCACGGCGCTCAAGTCGGACCCGCCGCGGCCCAGCGTCACAATGGTTCCGCAGGCGTTTGTGGCCAAAAATCCCGGAACCACGACAATTTGGTTTTCCGCCAGCGCGGAGCGAAGCCGGCGCGCGTCAATCGTCACGCCGCTCCTCCGTCCGTTCTCCCGCCTCAGCCCGGTTTCCCCCACATTCAATCCCGCGGCGCGCACTCCCAGCGTTTCCAGGTGTAGGGTCAGCAGCGCGACCGAGCGGATTTCGCCCGTGGACCACAGCAAATCGAGCGAGCGTGCCGATGGCGTTCTTGTGATTCCCCGCGCAGCGCGTTCCAGCGCGTCGGTCCAGCCTTCCTGCGCCGAGACCACCGCCACATAGCGCTCCTCCGGCACCTGGTGCAGGCGGTCGCGGAGGTAACGGGAGGCGCGCGCGAATGCGCGTTCATCCGTCAGCACCGATCCGCCCAGCTTCACCACCACGATTGGTGGATTACAGCTCCGGTCATTCCCCGGCATCCTGTGCCTCCGTCGATAGACCTGCGCCGCCGCGGCATTTCCGCCGCCGGCACACCACGCCCTTCGGATTGGCTCGGCGTTTTCCGCCGCGGTATGGAGAACCGCGACGCATACGCGCCGACGCCCTTCCGTCTCTTCAGTTTGGGAGCGAGGTTCTTACGCTGCTCTCGCGGTTGCGGGATCAGCCTTAGACTTTATCTCTCCCGTACTGGGCAGGAATTAGCACCTTGGCTCACGGGCCAGGTTGCTGTGGCTTCGTAGGGCCTGTTCCCTCAGCCACTCTGGATAAATGCCGCTGCGAAAGCGGCTCCGTCATGTGTAGCAAACGCCCGGAATCGTGTCAAGAACAAATTATGCGGTCTTCTGCGAATTTCTAGGCGTCTCGGCGGCGGTCTGAAATGTCTGGAGCTGGCGGGAGGCCACAAGAAAGAACGGTATCGACGCAAGTTCCAGAGCGATGCACGCACCGACCGTCACTGTCAGGGAGTGATCGTATAGAAATCCGACAAGCGCGCTGCCCGCGAACCACGCCGCGCCATACCCCGCAGTGAACAAGCCATAAGCCGACGCGCGCCGTTCTGCCGGCACCATCGGCGCAACTGCCGCCGGCACGATGGATTCGTGCACGCCTATTCCCGCTCCCCAGACGGCCGCGCCCGCCACCGCCATCCAGAATCCGCCGAAAAAGACCAGAGGAGCAAACGCAGCCGAGAGAATTGTCAGCGGTATCAGCACGCGCAGCCCATGCCGGTCAAACAATCGTCCGAACACCAGCGATCCCACTCCGCCCACTCCCATCGCCACCGCATACAAAATCGGAACCCACGCCATAGGCACGCTCGACGCTTTCTGGAAGTGGTATGCCACCAGCGCGAAATCGGCGAATCCCGCACCCACAAGCGCAGCCCCAGCAAGATAGATCCAGAACACTTGTGGCAGTTTCGCCGTCTCGTGGCCGCGCGACATCTCCGGCGCATGCGTCTCCATTTCTTCCGGCCGCGGATAGAGCATCCGCGCCACCGCCAGCAGCGCCAGCGTCGCCAGCGACGGCGCCAGCAGCGCCGCGAACGCCACACGATAGTTCCCCGCTCCCGCCGCAGACCCGCCGCGCATCAGCAGGAACGCCATCAGCAGCGGCCCGCACAACGCTCCCAATTGGTCCAGCGCTTCGTGCAGCCCGAACGCCCAGCCGTAGCCGCCCATTTGCTGCCCCGCGTGCGAGAGCATCACATCCCGCGGCGGATTCCGCGTCGCTCT
>DASPSB010000235.1:0-5837 GCA_035624135.1 Candidatus Acidiferrales bacterium
GTCGGCGATGGGATCGAGGAGAATGCCGAGGGTGGTAACTTCGCCGCGGCTGCGGGCGATCAAGCCGTCAAGCCAATCCGTGGCGGCGGCGACGGCGAGGATCAGCACGCCCCACTCTTCAAAGTGCAGAACAAAATTGGGCGAGTGGCCCAACAACACTGCAACCAGCAGCGGCACAAAGAAGATCCGCAGCAGCGTTAGCGCGTTGGGGACGTTCATATTGCTCTCAGGCGGGCGCCCGTGCGGCTCGCCCCTAGCTTGCAAACCGCGGCCGATTCTGACTATAGACGCGTCGGGAGGGGGAGTCAACGCCGAGGGCGGCAGTGGGTCAGTTTGCCCGCATGGAATTGAGGCAGGTCAAACAGCCCTGCATGTGGCCTGGATTGGGGTAGTTGAGCGGCGCACAGACAGGAGTGTCTGTGCTACCGGGCAAACTGACCCACTACCCCGAGGGCGGACCCCTGAGGAACTCGGCTCACGTCATCAAAAATACGGAGAATTTGCCGCCTAAGATTTGCGGAATATAGTTAGCGCGAGCGGTAAGGGGCGGCTCGCCGGCCTGCTGTAAATCTGTGCAAAATGGGGGAATGGAGCAAAGAGCGGGAAGGCCGGTACATTGCCCTGAGTTGCAGCAGATAGGGCAGCTAAGCTACGCACTCTCAGTAGGTTAGCCAGATGCAGATAAGTTGAGCGGGGGTGTTGGTCGTGGTCCTGGAGAATGCCCGGAGCGGGGGCGACGGCCTTTTCCACACAGTTTTCCACAGTGAACTGAGAGCCGATTTCGGCCCATTTAACTGCAATTTAGGCTGATTTTGCGGCTGTGCGACCGAGGAGCACGTCGTCAGACGTGTCGCACCCCGAGCAGGCGCGCGGGAAGGAAGATCAAACCTTTGACGAGCGCCAAAACCCCTCCCACGGCGATGCCGAGAATGCGGAAGGGCAGCAGGATCAACCACACGAGCGGAAACAGCACCAGCGCAGCGAGCGCAATGGGCCAGCACAGAACGAACAGAATGCACCAGAGAAAGAACCCGGCCATGATCCCCTCCCGCCGCGTGAGCGGCCTCAATTTATGATACGCGCATGCGGGGCAAAAGGTTCTCGCGACGCGCTCGGGCGCTTGGCTCCGCGCGCTCAGGAACCGCGGCGCTGTGGCCTGGCGCCGGCGGGCTTCAACTGACCGGCGAGAGACACCGGCACTTCCGCGTCGACCCAGAGATGAGAATCGCGCACTTCCGAAGCGAACACGCGGCCGCGCGCATGAAGGCAGGCGAGCGTGCGGCCATCTTCGAGGGGCAACTCAATCTGCATGCGCACCAGGCCTTCAAAGGGAAGCGCGGCCTCGATCCGCTGCAGGAGGTCGCGAAGACCGTCGCCCCTGAGGGCCGAGGCGCATACGCCCTGAGCGCTGCTGAGCGAAGCGAGCTGGTCTTCGGAGAGGCGGTCGCATTTGTTGAGGACGTGGATGCGCGGCCGGCCGGCGAGGCCGAGCTCGTCCAGGATTTTAACGACTTCCGCATCCTGCTCCGGATGATTCGGGCTGGAGATATCGGTCACGTGCAGGATGAGCGCGGCCTCTTGTGCTTCCTCCAGCGTAGCCCGGAAGGCCGCAATCAAGCCGTGCGGAAGGTCGCGGATGAAGCCCACCGTGTCCGAGAGGAGAACGCGCCGGCCGGAAGGCAGCTCGACGGCACGCACCGTGGGATCAAGGGTGGCGAACATGCGCGGAGAAGTGAGCACGTCGGCGCGAGTGAGGGCATTGAAGAGCGTGGACTTCCCCGCGTTGGTGTAACCAACCAGAGCGGCCGAAGGCAGCGGAATATCGCGGCGGGCGCTGCGCTGGACGCGGCGGCGACGACGAACGAGTTCGATTTCGTCCCGGATTTTCGAGATGCGGCTGCGAATGCGCCGGCGGTCGGTCTCCAATTTCTGCTCGCCGGGACCGCGCGTGCCGATTCCGCCGCCGAGCCGGGAAAGCTCGACGCCTCTGCCGGCCAGCCGCGGGAGCAGGTAATTGAGCTGGGCCAGCTCGACCTGGAGCATGCCCTCGCGGGTGCGAGCGTGACGGGCGAAGATATCCAGGATGAGCTGGGTGCGGTCGAGGACGCGGCAATCGAGGGATTTTTCGATGTTGCGCTGCTGGCCGGGGGAAAGATTGCGGTCGAAGATGACGACGCCGGCGCGATGGGAGAGCGCTTCCGCGCGAATCTCGTCGAGCTTGCCGCGGCCGACGAGGCTCGCGGGATCGAGATCCTCGCGCATCTGGACGACGGAACCGGCGACCTGGGCGCCGGCGCTTCGCGCGAGCTCGTGAAGCTCCTCAAGGCGTTCGCGCTCGTAGTCGGAGGCGGCGAGGCCGGGCAGGCGCGGGCCACGCTTGAGTCCGACGCCTACCAGCAGGACGCGCTCCGTAGAACCGACAGGTTGGGGAGTCTTCATCTAGGTATCGGGGAAAACGGCCCGCACAAACGCGAAAGACCGTCCTGGACCGCGCGGGGAAGCGCGTGGCGCACAGTGCGGATAAACTGCTGCTCCGACCAGCAGAGAATATTCAGAGTCCTCCAAAACATTATAGCGCGCCGCCCGCCGCGCCGCTTCCCGCAGCCGGAGGCCCCAAGTGGCGCGCGAGCAGGGCGAAGACGCGCTCGGCGGTGGCGGATTGGTCGCCGAATCCCTCGAACCAGTCCACCCCGGACTCGCGCCGGAACCAGGTGATTTGGCGCTTTGCGTAACGGCGAGTGGCCTGCTGGATGGCGCGGACGGCGGTCTCCAGGTCAACGACGCCGGCCAAATGAGCGCGGAGCTCGCCGTAGCCGATGAACTGGAAGGGCTTCGCTTGGGCGTCGAACCCCCGCGCGAGAAGCGAACGAACCTCATCGAGCCAACCGGCGGCGAGCATCGCGCGCGTGCGGCGCTCGATGCGTTCGTAGAGAGCGGCGCGCGGCGGCATCAGACCGATTTTGAGGGTCTGGAAACCCTCGAGATGCGGGCGGGGCCGACGCAAAACGTCGCTCATGGGCCGGCCGGATGCAAGGCACACTTCAATCGCCCGAATCAGCTTGGCCGCGTCCTGGGGCGCGATACGAGCCGCGGTGGGCGGGTCCAGCCGCCGCAGAATGCGATAGAGATGGGCGGCGCCGCGCAGTTTCGCGCGGCGGCGGAGCCGATCACGCAGCTCTTCGGAACGGCCCGGCGCGTCGGCCAACCCTTCGAGGAGGGCGCGAAGGTACAGCCCAGTCCCCGCAGTCAGGACGGGAAGGCGGTTGCGGCGGCGCAGATCGGCGAGCACGTCGAGGGCATGGCGCCGATAATCCCCGGCGGTGAAAATCTCGGCGGGCTCGAGAAGATCCATCAGGTGGTGGGGGACGCCGCGCTGCTCGGGGCCGCGGAGCTTGGAGGTGCCGATGTCGAAGTAGCGGTAGAGCTGCGTCGAATCGCAGCAGACCACCTCGCCCTGCCAGCGACGAGCGACCTCAATGGCCAACGCGGATTTTCCGGAGGCAGTGGGGCCGAGGATGACGACGAGGGGAGGAGGCTGGTTCATTCGAACAGACGGGTGTAGCGGACCAGCAAATAGGCGAAGACGAGGAGCGCGGCGAGGAGCGTTCCGAGGACCTGCGGGCGGGTGGGCTTCACTGTATTTCTTCCGGCCGGTAGTTGTAGAAGAAGATGAAGCGCAGCTCGATGTATTGCCCGCTGAAGGCGGGCGGCAATTGCTCGAAGGGGCTGGCGCCGCGAATGGAGGCGAGAGCGGCGCGGTCGAGCTGCTCTTTACCGGAAGTGGAGCGGAGAAGGGGCTCGGGCAGGGGGACGGAACCGTCGCGCAGGACTTTGAAATCGATGACCACGCGTCCGCGGTCGCCCATGCGCGCGGACTCCGGCATTACGGAATACCACTCGCGCCTGACTCGATCGACCAGTCGATTGAGGTAACTGCTGAAATCGACGCCCTGATCGGGGGTGAGCATTTGCACGCCGCCGCCCAGGTAGCCGCCGCCACCACCGCCGCCGCCCGACAATCCACCGCCGCCGCCACGGGGCATCGCGCCCCCGAACGAGACGGGCGGAGTCTGTCCGCGTCCCGCGGCGCCAGTGACGGCATCCTCGATGGCGCGTCCGGGAGAAGCGGAAGGCAGTTTGAAAGCGGGCGTGGGCGCATCGGGCGCAGGGGGCGGCGCGTCGAAATGCGGGGGCGCCTGAACCCGCGGCATTGGAACCGGATTTTGCGTTTGCGGAACGGGCGCGCTGGGCAATTCCTGCGGCGGGCGAGGCGCGACAACCTGCGGAGGCGAAACAGGGCCGGGAGCCGGAGTCGGGAGCACGTCCGGCACCAGTTTTTTGAGCAGGCCGGGATCCACGCGCAGCTTGTCGCTCGGTTCGACGGATTTGGGCGCGGACTTCGGCTGGTTAAACATCGAGTTCGGAAGATAGACGATGCCGAGTTCGCGGGAAGCGGCCTCGAGTTCGGCCTCGGTGGGCTCGCGATGAGGGGAAAAGATCGCCACGAGGATCATCGCGACTATGACCAAAAGATTCAAAGCTACGGAGGTCGAATAGCCCAGAATCATCAGCCGCGAGATCTCCTTGGGAGGCTCGCTGACTTGTTTGGGCATCAACTTGACTAGCCCAGTGGTGAAGACGTCGGCGGTGACAAGATCTTCCTGCTCGAGCACTTCGATGGGCAGGAAAGTCTCCGCTACGAGTTCTTTCGGGCGGGCGTCCACAGGGACAGCCATGCGCTCGTCCGCATCGGTGGGAAGCACATGTTCACCCGGGGCGGGCAATTCCAGTGTGCCGGGTTCAGCCTCGCGAGGAATCAGGATGCGCCCGCCCAGGACTTCCAGCGGCATGTGCAGCGGGATCTTGGATTCGGCTTCAAGGGGCTTGAGCGGGATATCGGCCTGGATGAGCTGGCGGTCGTCGAGGATGGTCCAGGCGCGCCTGTGTCCATCCGTCGGCGTGGCGGAGACGGGCGACAACTTTTCCGGCACTAGAAGTCGCGGAATCATGCGGGGTGTTGGGGAACGAATTCGTCGAGTTGGACGCGGCCATGGTGCGCGAGGATGCCCGCCATCACGCGGTCAGCCAGGTCGAGGGCGCGGCGGCCCGCCGGGCCATCCACCAGGGGCGTCTTGCGTAATTCTACCGCATCCAGGAACGCGGCGAGCTCCACACGCAGAGGCTCGACGGGCTCGCCCGGCAGCTTTTCGAAATGGAATTGCGGAGGCCCCGGCGCCGCGGAATCCGCGACGCGGATGCGCACGGCATCGCGGCGCGCGAAGTCCACGGAAAGATACTCGTGAGTCTGGAAAAAGCGCAATTTGCGCACGCGTTCGGTGGAGACGCGGCTGGCAGTCACGTTGGCAACGGCGCCACCCGCAAACTCGAGACGGGCGTGCGCGATATCCACGCGCTTGGTGACCACAGGGATGCCGACGGCACGCACGTCGGTGACGGGCTCGCCCACCAGCGTCAGCAGAATATCCAGGTCGTGAATCATCACATCATAAATTACGTCCACATCGAGGCTGCGTGGCGAGAAAATTCCCAGCCGATGTACTTCAAAGAATAGAGGGCGCGCCATGTGGGGCTGGACAGCGGCGAGTCCGGGATTGAAGCGCTCCACGTGCCCGACCTGGAGGACGCGATCGTGGCGGCGGGCGGAAGCAATCAATTCGTCCGCTTCCGCGAGCGAGACAGCCATGGGCTTTTCTACCAGCACGTCAATCCCCTGCGCGAGCAGACCGCAGCCCACCTGGGCGTGACTAACCGTGGGCACAGCGACCGAGGCGGCGTCCACGCGGCCCTCCAGATGTTCGATACCGTCGAGGGCGGGC
>DASPSB010000237.1:0-19525 GCA_035624135.1 Candidatus Acidiferrales bacterium
TTCGGCGATCTTGCGGGCGAGAGCGTGGAAAATGTCCCAGTCCGTCTTGCTTTCGTAGAGCGGATCCACGGCCTTGCCGAAGGTATGCATGTAGCTGTGGCAGTCGGTGGAGTTGATGTCCACCTTTTCGTAGTAGCTGGAAGCGGGCAGGACAACGTCGGAATAAAGGGCCGTGGTGTCCATGCGGTAGTTGATATCGACGATGAGATCGAGGTCGCGCCACAGAGAAGACTCGATCACTTCGTTGCCCTTGGCCTGGTTCAGGTAGTTGGCGCGCCAGACGAGGAGCGCGCGCGGCTTGCGTCCGGTCTTAAGCGTTTCGCCTTCGCGCAGCGCGGGCCATAGCGGCATCCAGCCGTTTTTCACCGATTCCTGGATGTACCATTCGACTGGCTTGCCGTTGTACAGGTGAGGATCCTTGCTGGAGGAGTGCACGTAGCTCCACAGCGTGGTGTTCTGGAAGCGCTGCTTCTTGCGGCCTTCCGGGAATGCGAGCTCGAAGAAGCCATGCTCCGGCCAGATGCGTTCTTGCCCGACGTAGTGATTAAAGCCGCCACCATTTTTCCCCACGTTGCCAGTAAGCGCGACGAGCAGGATCATGGCACGGTTGGTGAGATCGTTGTGGAACCAGTGATTCGTGCCCGCGCCGTGGATAATCATGGCCGGCTTGCGCGTGCCGAGTTCGTGCGCAAAGGCTTGGATCTCCTGCGGCGGGAGTCCGGTGACGGACGCAACCCGGTCGAGCGGATAGGCTGCCAAACTGTCACGCAGCAGAGTGAAGGACGGCGTCACCTCCACTGAATGGCCATCGGCCAGCCGGACGGAGAAGGTGCCTTCGAGCGCCGGGTCCACGCCGTTCCACAGCAGGTTCTTGGTCTCTGCGCCCATCGATCCGGGAGCTGCGGCCGGCGCTTTTGCGCGAGCGTCCCAGACAAAAAACAGGTCGTCCTTGCCGCCCTGCTTCAAGTCGGACTGGCGAAGGAACCGCCGCGTATCTTTGCGGACGAGCAAGGGCAGATCCGTTTGCTCCTTGATGTACGGCACATCGATGAGTTTGTTCTCGATCAGAATGCGCGCGACGCCGAGCGCGAGAGCCGCGTCGGTGCCCGGGTTGATGTGCCAATAGAGGTCCGCGTGGATGCAGCTCGAATTGAAGTCGGGAGAAATGGCGACGATCTTCGCGCCGTTGTAACGCGCCTCGAAAGCGAAATGGGCATCGGGGATGCGCGTCTGCGAGATGTTTGATCCCCACAGAATGATGTACTTGGAGTTGAACCAATCGGCGCATTCGCAGGCTTCGGTCTGCACACCCCAGGTAAGCGGCTCGCCGGGCGGCAGGTCACAGTACCAGTCGTAGAAGGAGCACATCACGCCGCCGATGTGATGGGCCAGGCGCGAGCCGGCGCAGAAGCTGACCGGGCTCATGGCCGGAATGACGCTGAAAAAGGTATTTGTGTCCGGTCCGTGAGTGTAGATGTTGTCGAGCAGCTTTTCGGCGATCAAGTTCAGCGCTTCATCCCACGAGGCCCGGCGCCACTGCCCGGAGCCACGCGTTCCAGTACGGATGAGCGGATAGCGCAGGCGCTGCGGGCTGTACACGTATTCTGTGAAGCAGCCGCCCTTCTGGCAGCCGCGCGGATTGTAGTCGGGCAAATCTTTGCTGATGCGCGGGTAATCGGCGGCCTGCTCCTCGCGGACGATCACTCCATTGCGCACGTACACTTTCCAAGAGCAAGAGCCGGTGCAATTCGCAGAGTGCGTAGAGCGCACGACTTTGTCCCAGGTCCAAATCTTCCGGTAGAAATCTTCCCAGCCGCGGTAGGGATAGCTATGCAGTGGGTCGAGATCACCCACGAGAGTGGTGAGGACAGGTTTTTCATTCTTGGCGCAGCCCGCCAGAACGAACGCGGCGGTGCCGGAGGCCGCCGTGGAAAGGAAGCCGCGGCGGGAGAAACGCCGCTTTCCGTTGACGGCCGTCGCTGCCGATTTTTCTTTTGTGCTCATCGGGGTCCCTTCCCACGGCTGGGGGCCGCTTGCCCGGAGCCGCTGGCTTGGGCGGCCAGTGTTCCGCCCTGCGGGCGTCCGAGTTCTCGGAGGAAGGCCAGCAGATCGCTCAGATCTCGATCGCTGAGTGAGCGCGCTCCTTCCACGTGTGGCTGGAAGCTGGGCATGGCCGTGCCTCGGCGGCCGTTGCGAATGGTGGTGATGATGAAATCATCCGAGGCGGCCTGCTGGAAAACGCTGTTGGAGATTTCCGGAGCCACGCCAGCGTGACCGGCAGGGCCGTGGCAACCGGAGCAATAAGAAGTGAACAGCGCAGCCCCGCGCGTGGAGTCGCCGCGCGGCAGGCCCGCCGGGGCATGGGCAACGGCGACTACCGCGCCTCTCGAAGCGGGCGGCTGGATGTAGTCGAGCACCGCGTTGATTTCTTCCGGCAGCAATCCACCGGCCTGCCTGGCCCAGGCGGGCATCTGGGTGCCGGGACGGCCCAGTTTGATTTGCGTTTCCAGATAAACGCGATCGGCAGTCGCTTGCAGGGAAAGGCCGCGAATTGCGGGAATGAACCGCTTAAACGTCTTATCCCAGCGACCGTAGCTGCCTTCGCCGTGACACGCGAGGCAATACTGGTGATAGACCTGCTCGCCCGAAAGCGGCACGGGATGCAAACGGCGCACCTTTTCTTCCAACTTGTCGGGCGCAAGATAGCTTTCGGGGACATCGCGCTGGCGTTGCGCGAGCATATAAACGGTGAGCGCGAGCACCTGCGGCCCGGAGAGCGCCGGGTTCTTCATCTGGCTTGCGGGAACGATTCCTGCTGGATCGCGGAAGTGTGCCTCGTGCCAGTTCCAGGTGGTGTGAGGGGGCGCGAGATTGGTGAGAATCAATTGATGCTTGGTCTTCGCGCCTTCGTTGTCGAGTGACGGACCCAGGCTGCCGCCGCGTCCGCCGAGCTTGTGGCAGGAGCCGCAGCTCTTTTCCTGATAGAGCTCTTGCCCTTCGACGACGAGCGGCACTTGCGCAGGCGGCAGCTTTTCCACGTCGTGGCATGCGAAGCAGGACGACTGGACAAGGTTGTGATCGAGCAGGGGGTAATCCCAGAACGCATTTTCTCCCTTTGCGTCTTCGAACGTTACGGCCGGCCCTTGGCCCTGGTGACAAATGGTGCAGCCGAATTTATCGGCGGGATGATTCTTGAGGATGTCGCCGGGATGCACGGTGTGCGGCAGGGGCACATCGGTCATGCGGGGATCATCAATTCCGTTGTGGCAGGAAACGCAGCGGTCCACGACCTTGAGGGCGGGGACGCTCACCTGCTTCAGCTCGACGCGGAAATCGCGGGAGATGGCACGGCCGCGGTCGTCGGTGGCTTTTTCGCGAAGGATGCCCTGATAGTCCCTTTGAACGTGGTACCACTCCGAAAGGAAGTTCTCCCTTACCGCGGCGGCTACCAGATACCCGATGGTCAGCAGGCTGGTTCCAAGCAGGAGCCACCGATACTTGAGCGATGGATCTTTCATCGGCGGCCTCCTAGTGCACCGGCCATTGCGACGGCCACCAGTAGAAGAGCCAGTTGGGCCCGCGATGGACGGTGGCGAAGTAGGTCAAAACGGAAAAGCCCACGAGGAAGCAAGTGAATAGAGCCACAGCAGCGTGACGCACAGAATTGCTGCGCCTGAGCACCCACAACGACCAGGCCATGTAGAGGAGCACCAGGATCGAGCCGGGATTAATGGCGATGATCCAAAGCTGGTGGATGTGCGGGTACCAGTTGCGCAGCCAGCCGTAGTTCACGGTGAAGGCCAGCATGCCGACCACGGTGGCTAGACCCACAAAGAGGGAATGGAGCGCCACGCGTTTTTCTCCCGGCGTTCCGAACCATGCGCCCTCGCCGCCGGTGCGCTGGTCGAGGAAGGGAATCAGAGCCAGGCCGATCCAGGCGATCGCTGGAATCATCAGCCCGCCGACGAACGCCGAGTACGACACGAGTTCCTGCAAGCCGAGGAAATACCAGGGCGCCTTGGCGGGATTTTCCGGAACTGCGGGATTGGCCAGCTCCTTAAGCGGCGCGTCGAAATGGAACGCGAGGATCAGCGTGAGCGCCACAGTGACCATGAAGACGGCGAGCTCCGCCCAGAAGAGGTGCGGCCAGCTCATCACCGTATCTTCCGGGCCGCGATTCACGGTCGCGCGGCGTCCTTTGACGAGGGCCATCAGACCGTAGGTTTTTGTGGCAAGGGGCTCGAAGACGCGTTTCCGCTGGCCGCCCCACTCCGCCAAGCCGCCCATGGGCCCCTCGGGGCGGGCCAGGCCGCCGTCTTTGCGGATGCGCCAGAAGTGCACGCCCAACAGAGTGATCAGCGCCAGCGGAAGGATGAAAACGTGCAAGACATAGAACCGGATCAGCGCGTCTTCGCCCACAAAATTAGCGCCCAGCAGCAACCGCCGCTGGAGGCCGCCGGGATCGAACCACGCCGTAATCCCCAGCGCGTCTGTCAGCTCGCGCGGGGAGTTCGCGATATTGGACCCGATGGTGATGGCCCAGTAGGCCAACTGGTCGTAGGGCAGCAGGTAGCCGGTAAAGCTGAGCGCCAGCGTCATCACCAGAAGGCCCAGGCCGATGAGCCAGTTGAATTCGCGCGGCTTCTTGTAGCTGGAGGTGTAGAAGACGCGCGCCATGTGCAGGAAGACCGCAGCCACCATCACGTGCGCGCTCCAACGATGGATATTGCGAATGAACCGTCCGGTGAAAACGACGAAGTGCAGATCCTTGATGGAGTCGTAGGCGAGCGCGGTGGACGGCTTGTAGTACACCATCAGCAAAACGCCGGTGATACAGAGGATGACGAAGCTCGCTGCGGAAATAATCCCCAATCCCAGAGTGAAGGTGGGCGCGAGGCTGCGGACATGAACACGAACACTGTGAATGTGAAGGAAAAGATTGTGAAAGGTAGCCTGCGATTCTTCCCGTTCGGATTCAGGCGTGTGACCCAGGCGGAACCAGGCATCTTTGACTGTATGCGGAAGGCGACGGAGGTTGTGCAGGAATTCCTGAGTGGCGCTGGGCGGAGCGGGCGTGGTGAGTGTGCTCATGGCCATGGCCTACACGCGGAAGCGCGTGCCCTCCGGCACCTCGTTGTCCGCATAGACCACCAACTGGCCGTCGGCGGCGCGGCCCACCTCAAGCCAGGGAAGCGACCGCGGCGCGGGGCCGCGCACCACTTCTCCATTTCGCGCGAAGCGTGAACCGTGGCAGGGGCAGGCAAATCCGTCCGTCGACCGCCCCACGGTGCAGCCCAGATGGGTGCACACGCAGGAGATGGCGTAAACGCCGTGTGCATCTCGAAAAACGGTGAAATTGGCTTCTTCCACGCGCGTTTCGCTGCCGACGGCGAACTCTTCCGGATGACCGACCTTGAAACGGCGTACCGGCCCGGGCAGCACGGCTGGTCCGGGCAGGCGCAGGGCTCCGGCGAGGGCCATCCCGGCGGCGCTGAAAAAGCTGGTCAGCGCAGCGACGCTCAGAAAGCTGCGGCGGCGAAGAGCGACGGGCTCGAGACGCGATTTCTGCTTTTCGTTCAGCTCGGGCATGGCTTCCACTCCTTGGCGAATGAGAAACGCTCCATGGTGATCGCCGTAGTGGGGCAACGCTGTGCGCACAACCCACAGCGGATGCAGCGCTCTTCGTCCTTCAGGATGGCGGAAAACTCCCCAGCGTCGTTGCCCAGGGTTTGGCGGATCGCCGCGTCCAGCTCCGGCGTGCGCGCCAGACGGTCGAGCGAGACCAGCTTGAGGCACACCGTGGGGCAAACGTCCACACAGCCGCCGCAGAGAATGCAGCGTTCACCGTCGAAGATCGTGTTTACGCCGCAGTCCAGGCACCGTCCGGCCTCTTCGCGAGCCTGGGTTTCCGTGTAGCCCCTCTCGACGAGCGCTTTGGCGTCGAGCAGGCGTTCCTGGGGACTTAATGTGGGGATGGGCAGGCGCAGCCGCCGCTCGTAGAGTTTTTCACGGCGGTAGTTCTCCAGCGGAAAATGGAATTGCAGTTCGTCCACGCCGATTTCTTTTCCCGTCAGGTGCCGGTAGACGGAGCGCGCGGCCTGTTTGCCGCTGGCAATGGCGTGGATCAGCAGCTTGGGGCCATAGGCAATGTCGCCGGCTACAAATACCCCCGGGGCAGAGGTGGCGCCGGTCGAGGGATCGTTGACAATCTGCTGCGGCCCGCGCATCTCCAGGCCGTCGCGAGCTGCATCGAGGAATCGCAGGTCTGCAGACTGGCCGACGGATAGAAGCACGGCGTCGCATTCGAGAACGAACTCCGCCGATTCGTCGAATTTAGGGGCAAACCGGTGGTTCTCGTCATAAACGGAAAGGCAACGTACAAAGCGCACGCCGCGGACGAACTTTCTGCCATCGGCCTCGCGCACCAGGATTTCCCGGGGGCCCCAACTGTTGTGCCGGACAACACCCTCTTCGGAACCCTCGATGATTTCCACGGTATCGGCGGGCATTTCCTCGAGGGACTCGAGACAGACCAGATGCACCTGCTGGACGCCGCGCTGGCGGGCCGCGGTTCGCGAGACGTCGTATTCCTCCTGGCGAAGCACCGTGCGGGCGACGTCGTAGGCCACGTTGCCGCCGCCAATTACGACCACGCGCTGGCCGAGCTCCACCGGCTTGCCCAGGGCCACATCGCGGAGGAAATCCACTCCGCCATGGACCCCGATCGCTTCCGTCCCCGGAATAGGAAGCGGACGCGACCGCTTTGCTCCCACGGCAATAATCACGGCCGCGAAGTCCTTGCGCAGTTGGTGGAAGGAAATGTCTTTACCGATCTCGGTATTGGAGCGGAGCTCTACGCCCAAGGCCTCGATGACGGCGATCTCTGCGCGGATGAGGTCCGAAGGCAGGCGGTAGTCGGGAACGCCAGTGTAGAGCATCCCTGCGGGCACCGGTTCCATCTCGAAAATCGTGGGGCGAAAACCCATCAGAGCGAGATCGTGAGCTGCAGCCAGTCCCGCGGGGCCGGAACCGATGACGGCTATACGCTGTCCCGTCGGCTGGGGAAATTTCTGCGCGCCGAGGAACTCCAGCAGGTTGCGCAGCTCCTCCTGGTCATCACAGACACGTTCCGCATTGCGCTGCATGAGGTAAGGAAGCTGCTCTTTGCCGGGGTCTTTACGCGATTCGGGGCCGAACTGCTGGCAAATGAATCGCTTGAGGGCGCGGATGGCGATGGGCTGGTCAATCGTTCCGCGGCGGCAGGCAGCTTCACACGGGGCGCCGCAGATCCGGCCACAAATGGATGCCAGGGGATTCGGGCCGCGCGCGATCAGGTAGGCAAGTTCGTAGTCACCCTCGGCAATGGCGCGCACGTAGCCACGCGCGTCGGTATGGACGGGACAAGCAAACTGGCACTTAATCTGTTCGCGCCAGTAAACCTCGTCGGCAATGCGGATGTTATAGGCCGAGGCCACGGCAATCGAGCGATACCCCAGACCTGGGGTGCTATCGGGTAATGACAATTCATGGCGCGGGGCCTCCTCAGTGACCTAGCTCACATCTCTTTGTGACGTGGGATCACACGCCACAGTTGTGCCTTGGCCTTTGTGATTTCTGCGACACTGAACCACAAGTCCAGGCGCAGAAAGACGGCGCCTACCTGAAGCCGTACGAGGCTGCGTTCCTCTGGAGAGTCGGGACGGACGGAGCCGCAGAGGATCGAAACGTGTAGTGACTTTTGTAGGAACCCCTCTCCAGAACAAAGAAACGAAAACTGTTTCAGTTTGAATCGAAGGCGTGTGGATGGCTGCATCGGCGAAACGCGGTGAGTCTCGAGTGAAAAGTCTTTCTTTCTCCCGCCGGTGAAATTTCCCCGAGTCCGTCCACGGAAGAAGAGCCGATTCCTAACATTTTGTATTTCAAGGACATAGGGGAATGGTTCTGCCCGGAATTTTGGAATGGGACGTGCATAGGCTAATGGCCTGAGGGAAAAGTGTACTCGCGAGGACTGATGAAGCTTCCGCTTCGAGCGATAACCCTGATTCTCTTGCTGCTGGCTGCGACCGGCACAGCGTCTGCGAGCGGGGTGACGCTGACGCTTAACAACGGTGGCAGTGACGTAATGGGCGGGGTGTACGTGGGGCCCTACAACTTCACGGAAACTGGAAACGGATCTCCTGTTTCCCTGGGACTGATCTGTGACGACTACACCGACGAGGTGTGGCTCGGCGAATCGTGGACGGCGAATTTGACGAATATGCCGCTCACGTCCTCTTCCTTGAGCGGTCTGTATTTCGGCGGCACTAACGGCGCTGGGACCGCCTATCTGGAAGCTGCTTGGCTGGCGCAGCAGATTTTTGCGCTTGGCCCAGCTAACGCTTCGAACTCAGCGACGATCGGGTACATGCAGTATGCCATCTGGGATCTTTTCTCGCCCGGGGCATCGTCCGGCCTAAGCGCGTCGCAGCAGAGCATGGTAAGTTACTGGCTGACGCAGGCCGCGGACAACTACAACTGCGCCACGTGCAATTACTCCGACGTGGTGATTTACACGCCATCGTCCCTCGGAGTGCCGGAAGGCACTCAGCCGCAGGAATATATCGGGATCATTACGACCCCCGAACCCGGCGCACTGATGCTCCTGAGTGCCGGATTGCTGGGCCTGTTGGGTTTCCGCCGCAGACTTTCGTATTAACCGAGATCACCCTTCTCTCTCCTCCTGGGGCCGGTGAGTTTCACCGGCCCTTTTTGTTAGCATCGATTCCCGCGGCCCCTCGTTGACTCACTGGCGCCCCACGCCTACACTCGCCGGCCAGCACTCATGCCAGCCAAGAAAACGACGGCGCGCAGGAAGGCCGCGGCAAAATCGCGACGGGTTCCGTCCCCGTCCAACTCCGCAGCGCCACATCCCATGCCGCTCGATGCGCTCGTTTATCCACGCTTCGAAGGAATCCCCACGTTTATGCGGCTTCCTCACATCGCCGATCCCGGCGCGCTCGACATAGCGCTCGTGGGAGTGCCGTTTGACGGGGGAACGACGTTTCGCACCGGGGCGCGGTTCGGCCCGCGCAACATCCGCGTGCAGTCGGCCATGATCCGTCCCTACAATCCGGCGCTGGACGTGAACCCGTTCGAGAAAAAACGTATCGGCGACTTCGGTGACCTGCCCGTCAAT
Organism: Candidatus Acidiferrales bacterium; assembly: GCA_035624135.1. Taxonomy (GTDB): domain Bacteria; phylum Acidobacteriota; class Terriglobia; order Acidiferrales; family UBA7541; genus JOPF136. Next base: position 9,176 of record DASPSB010000237.1, read on the forward strand.
CCCTTGTCGCTTGAGGATTCCTATGCGCGCATTGAAAAGGGTTTGTGGCCAATCCTAGCCGCGGGAGCAACTCCCGTGAGCGTGGGCGGGGACCACTCGATCACGCTGCCGCTGCTACGCGCGGTGGCGCGAAAGCATGGCCCGCTGGCGCTGGTCCAAATCGACGCCCATTCCGACACATGGAGCACGTATTTCGGTTCGCACCATTCCCACGGCACCATCATTCGCCGGGGAATCGAAGAGGGAGTGCTCGTCCGCGGCGCGGTGCTGCAAATCGGAATCCGCGGCCAGGTGTACGGCGACAACGATTTTGAGTTCTCGCGGCAGAATCAAATCGCGTGGATCACGGCCGAGGAGTATCACCGCAAAGGCCTTGCAGCAGTCGAGCCGAAGCTTGCGCCGGTGCGCGGGCGGCCGTGCTATCTAACGTTCGACATCGATTCGGTGGACCCGGCGTTCGCACCGGGCACGGGCACGCCTCAGGTCGGCGGTCTTTCGAGCGCCCAGGCGCTGGAGCTGGTCCGGAGTCTGCGGGGATTGCGCCTGGTGGGGGCCGATCTCGTCGAGGTTTCGCCGCCGTATGATTCCGCGGAACTCACCTCTCTGCTTGCCGCCAATCTGCTATTTGAAATCCTCTGCCTGCTGGCATGACGGAGCTGGCCAAAAAGCTCCGGCTCGTTGATTACTTCACGTTAGGTTTCGGCACGATGGTGGGCGTCGGGTGGCTCGTGCTGATGGACGATTGGCTGGCCCGAGGGGGTCCGGCAGGGGCGATTCTGGGTTACGCACTGGGCGGCATCGCACTGCTACCCGTTGGATACGTGTATGGGCGGCTGATCACGCTGCGGCCGGACGCCGCCGGCGAAGTCGCCTACACCGCGGCCGTATTTCCGCGCGCCGCCAGCTACTGGACGGGCTGGATGATGCTGCTTGCCTACGCCATCGTGTGTCCGTGGGAGGCGGTTGCCATCGGCCGCGTCGCCGCCTTTATTTTTCCCGGGCTCGACACGGTGGAGCTATATCGCGTGGCGGGTTCGCCGGTGCATTTGCCACACGTGGCGCTGGGACTGGCGCTGACTGCGACGCTCGCCGCGCTGAATTATCGCGGGATCCACCATAGCGCCCTATTTCAGAATCTAACGACCTTCGGATTGCTGCTTTTATTTGCGGTGTTTGGCGCGGCGGGGATTGCCGGCGGGTCGGCGCGAAACCTCACGCCACTGTGGAGCCATACGCCGGTGGTGTCTGTGCTGCTAGCGCTGCAAATCGTTCCGTATTTCATGACCGGATTCGAGTCCACGGCGAAGGCATCGGAGGAGGCGCATCCGGATTTTCCAGCGCAGCATCACCTGTATGCGCCGATCATGGCCATTGGCGCCGCCATTGTGTTTTACTGCGGAGTGATTGCGGTGGTGGCCTGGGCACAGCCGTGGCAGTCGGTTGCGGGGACGAACTTCCCGACGGCAGTGGCCCTTGAACGCGCCGTAGGCAGCCGGTGGGTGGTGAACGTGATTCTCGCCGCGGCGCTGCTTTCGCTGGGCAAAGTGTTCAACGGAAACTTCGTCGCGGCCACACGATTGCTGTTCGCCATGGCGCGCCGGGGGCTGGTCCCTCGCACGTTTGCGGCCGTGCATCCGCGGTTTCAAACGCCCTCGGCGGCAGTGGTGGCCATCGGTCTCGCGACGGCGCTGGCCAGTCTGCTCGGATCGCAATTGCTGGTGCCGGTTTCCGAGGTGGGATCGTTTGCCGCCGGCTTCGGCTGGATGATGGCGTGCGCCGCGTATTTCGCAATGCGCCCCGGGGGCAGAGATCGAGCGCTCGCCGTTGTTGGAGTGTTGGTCGGCGCGAGTCTCGTGGTGATGAAACTCGCACCGGCCGTTCCCGGCCACTTCACGCGCTGGGAATTTATCGCGCTAGGCGGCTGGCTCGCGCTGGGAGCAGTGATGCACCGAAGCAAAACGGCGCTGGAACCGGGGCGATGAGCGCGAACGTCCAGTCGTCCACTGTGGCTTGGCATCGGCGCGTGCTGCGGATTTCGGAATGGGTGATGACGGGTTGCATCGCCGCGGCGGCGCTGCTCACCGTGTGGCAAGCGGTTGGCGAGGCGCGGCGTCCGTTCCAGTTGGACTACGAAGAGGGCAACCTTCTGAACGCGGCCGTGCGATTGGATGCCGGCGAAACGGCGTATCCGGATCCGCACGCCTATCCGAACGCGCTCAATCCCTATGGTCCCATCGGCTACTGGGTTGCGGCAGAGTGTGTGCGGCTGGGGGGCTCGAGCTTCACACTGCCGCGACTGGTGATGCTGGCTTGCGGCGTCGCGATCGCTTTGCTTCTCGTGCTGCTGACGCGGGAATGGGGCGGGTCAGCACTGCTGGCCGCCGCGTTCGGCCTGTATTTTCTGGCGAATGGAGTAACGCGAGCGTGGATGCCATTGCTGCGTATCGATCTGCTCGCTATCGCGCTGAGTCTCGCGGGTCTCTGGCTGTGCATGAAGAGCGAAGGGCGCTGGTGGCCGGGCGCGGCGTTCGCTTTTGCGCTGGCGCTGTTTGTGAAATACACCGCGCTGGCCGCGCCTGCGGCGTGCGTACTTTGTCTTCTTGTGAGGCGCGAATTCCGGCGAGCGTTACTGCTTGCGGGCACGCTGAGTGCGCTGTGCCTGGCCGGATTCGCGTGGATGCAGGCGGCCACGGGCGGGCAATTCGCCTTCCACATGTTCCGCACGCATCCAGACCCGTACACGTTCCGCCGGCTGCTGGGGATATTCATTCTGGTCGAGCCCAGCGTCGCGGCACTGGCGCCATTTTTGCTGGCCTTTTTTCTGACGAAGGCGCGGCGCATGCTGCCGGCGCTGCTGTATGTGCTGTGCGCCATCGGCGCAGTGCTGGTGACGGGGGGGAAGGCCGGCTCGTTCATCAATCACTTTCTCGAACCGATTGCCGCGTGCTGCGTGGCAGCGGCACTCGGTTACCAGGCGTGGGCGGAGACGCCGCGGACGCCTCGGCTGCTTCCGCTGCTGCCGTGCCTGATCGGGCTCGTGTCGCTTTATCTTGCGGACGGGTTCACGCACGACGCGCGCGCAGTGCCGCTAAACGTGTCGGGATGCGCGGACGTGTACCGGATGGTGCGCGAGTCGCCCGCGGGGCCGGTGCTCTCGGAAAACGTGGGCGCCGTTGTTCTTGCGGGACGGGTGCCAGAGGTTTCGAATCCCTTCGTGCTGAATCAGCTCGTGCGACTTCACGATCTGCCGGCGCAGCCGCTGGAACAAATGGTGGCTGAACGCAAATTCGGAATGATTATTCTCTCGAGCGATCCGGAAACACTGGGAATGCTCGGCAGCACGCGGTGGTGGCCGCATTTACTCCGTGAGATGGGCAAGAACTATCGCGTGGCGAGAATTGACGACTGCTCGGAAGCCAATGCGATACTCAGTCCGCTCTTGGCCCCGGATCTTCCCGCACCCCAAGGATCACGATAAGCGATTCGGCGCCTGGATCAGATACCCGGACGGTGGTGTATACTCCCCGGCAAAATTGACCGTCGGTTTAAGCCCTAATGTCCGAGGAAAACAAAAAACAGTCCGGCGGCGATGCGCCTTTGAATGCGGACGACACCCCCACGTGGGCATACCGGCCCACGCCAGCGGAAGGCGCGCTGGCTACCCGTTACGACATCCTTGGAAACGTCGGCGAAGGAGGCATGGGGGTTGTCTATAAGGCCAAGGACCGCGAGACCGGCGCGATCGTCGCGCTCAAAGTCCTGCGGCCGGAAGTCAGCGCGGACGTTCAGGCCAACGAGCGATTCAAGTCGGAGCTGCTCCTGGCCCGTCAGATCACGCATACCAACGTGTGCCGCATTCACGAGCTGCTGCGGTTTGGAGACACGCTGGCGATCTCGATGGAGTTCGTCGAAGGGGAAACCCTGCGGCGGCTGCTGAAGCGGATTCACAGCTTCAGCCCCCGCAAAGGGATCGAAGTTGCGCTAGGGATATGCGCGGGCCTGCGAGAGGCGCACGGCCGGGGCATCGTCCACCGCGACCTGAAGCCCGAAAACCTGATTCTCACTCCCGGCGGACAAGTGAAGATCATGGACTTCGGGATTGCCCGCTCTCTCGAAGGGAGCAAGACCCAGGCCGGTGTGCTGGTAGGTACGCCGGCGTACATGTCCCCCGAACAGGCCGAAGGGAAACCCGCGGACGCGCGAAGCGATATCTACTCGCTGGGCCTGGTGATGTACGAGATGTTTACCGGAGCTCCCGCATTCCGCGCGGATACGCCGCTAGCCTTGACGCACAAACAGGTTTACGAGACGCCTGTGCCGGCGCGCGAGATGGAACCTTTTGTGCCCGTTCACATTGAGCGGGCGATACGCAAGTGCCTGGAGAAAAATCCAGCAAAGCGATTTCAATCGGTGGAGGAACTGGAAGCGGCGCTGAATCGCGGGCCGGAGGCTGAACCCTCGGCGCAAGCGCCCCCCGAGACCGACCAGCCGCTGCCAGCCAGCGCGGTCCAGTGGCAGCGAAGCGATTGGTGGCTATTGGCTTTTGGGGCTTTGGCGGCGATTGTTTTTCTGGCGCTTTTCGATGTGGTCTATCCCTATCCGACGATGCGGATTCACATTGGCCCGGAGCAAGCTGGAAAAAAGGCAGTAGAAGTGGTGCGGATGTTTGAGCCGACCTCGAACCTCCGCGTTGATCCGAAGCGGGAGGAGTTGTGGGGTCAAGCACAGGTGCTGGGGATTTCGACACCGCCGGGGCTCACCCTGGCGGGGATGACCTATGTTTCCGAGGTCGCGTCCGGCTACTGGCTGAGCGACTATCAGATTGGTGTGAGGATGATGGGACTCCGCGGAGCAACGAGGGAGCTTGGCGACTCCGAGCAGTGGCAGGTTCCGGTCGATATTGAACAGGGGCGGCCTCCCGATTCTGTGGGTCTGCGGTCCGACGGCTCCATTCGCAGCGTCGTATTGGCACCCCGGCCTGGCCAAGCCACTGAACCGCCAACGCGCGAGCAGGCCGCCTCGTACGTTCAAAAGGCCTTTGGGATCGACGTCAGCAAACTCAAGCTACGACCGGAGCCGGGGCCCGGAGCACCGATCGCTACTTGGGAGCTGCCCGTGCCCTCTGCAGACTTGGACCGCACTGTTCGGGTGTTGTTCACAGACCAAGCACAAATCCGGATGGTTGATTTGATTCAACCCCGCTTCGAGAAGGGATGGTCAGGGCAATGGCAGTGGTGGTATGACCAGGGAGAATTGATGTCCCGGAAGCCGATTGTGACGCTCTGCGTAGAAACTCTGATATACATTTTTCTGCTTGCCGGTTTCATTAAGCACAAGCTACATCAAGGAACGAGGGCCTCCTCCTTCCTTCTGGCGCTCTGCGCGACATTGGCGTTCGCGGGATTCGAGATGGCGGATCAGCATCAGAACGGATTCGACTTCTGGATCTCGGGCGCCATCCACCTGATGATTTTTCTTCTCGCCTACTTCCTGTTTGCGAGCGCCGAGGACTACATGGCAAGACGGCTGCACCCGCGCATCGCCACGTGGTTCCTGATGATCCGGCGGAAGGCGGACAGGCGCGCCGCCGGACTTAGCGTCCTGCGCGGCTGCTTCCTGGGATGCATCTTCGTCGCAATCCAAGAGCTTTTTATTTGGCTGCTGGGTAGCTTGAAGTTGTCGGGGCCGAGCTCTCCGTGGCTGGGAGTCCCAACGAGAACTGGCACATCCTTTGTGCCGGTTTTTGCCCTTTCTTACGTTGTTGTTGTGACGCTGCTGAGTGTTTGGTGCCTGGTGGGGTTTCCTGCGGCTTTGGCCGCCGCCAAGAGCAAGCGAGCCTCGACGCTAGTGGCTGTACCGGCCGTGCTCTGGGCTCTCGGATTGTTCAACCTTCCGGGCACAACTGCATATGCCGCGTGGACGCAGATTCTTTTTGCAGTTCTACAGGGGGTCTGCTTTTCGCTGATTTTTTACCGCTACGATTTGCTGACTTTGGCGTGTGCGGTGTTTACCGTGGGGACCTGGCTGGTGATTTATCCCACCTGGTCCATTTTTTCAGACATTCAGCTCGGGCAATGTTTGCTGGTCATGGCGCCGTGGTTTTTACTGTCGCTGGCGGGGGCAATCATTTATTTCTGGTCTCAACTGGCCGAGGCCCGGCGCCAAGCCGCCGCCGTTTTTGAATAGCACGCCAAGAGGTTCGGCAGCTTTCTATTGACGAGACTGATTCTGAGTTGTCTGCCGACAGGAGCTAATCGTGCAATTTCGGGATCGGGCAGAGAATGTGAATCGAGTATCGCTTGGCGATGGGCGGTCTGACGCGGTCCGCTTGCCGGCTCGGCACGGGCCGTCATAAACTGAGAATTCGGTGAATTCCGATGGCTTCTCCATTCAACATCCTGAATGGCAATGCTGCGGCCGGCGGCTGCGGGGCCCCTGCGGCCGTGTTTCTGCCGGGGCAGCATCCGAGGCCGCCGTGGCTGCGCGTGCGCTTTCCGGGCGGGCCGAACCATCAGGAACTGATGCGCATCATGCGCACGCTCGATCTGCACACGGTATGCGAGAGCGCGCGGTGCCCGAATATGGGGGAATGCTGGGAGCATCGCACGGCGACGTTTATGATTCTGGGCAACGTGTGCACGCGCGCGTGCGGATTCTGCTCGGTGCCGTCGGGCAAACCGCTAGGGCCGCCGGATGAGGATGAGCCGCGGCGCGTGGCGGAAGCGGTGGAGGGCATGGGCCTGCGGTACGCCGTGGTGACCTCAGTGAACCGAGACGACGAGGCGGACGGGGGCGCACATATTTTTGCACGCACAATCGAAGAAATCCGGCGGCGTGTGGCGAACTGCAAGGTCGAAGTGCTGATCCCGGATTTTCGCGGAGACTGGGAGGCGCTGGCGACGGTCGTGGCGGCGAGGCCGGACGTGCTGAACCACAATATAGAAACGGTTCCTAGGCTCTATCGGCGGGTGCGCAAAGGCGCCGAGTACGAGCGCTCGCTCGAATTGCTGCGGCGCGCACGCGAAGCTGCTCCGGAGATGCCTACGAAAACCGGGATGATGCTGGGGCTGGGCGAGACGCGCGGGGAAGTGCTTGGCGCCATGCGAGATATCATGGCGCAGGGCGCGGCGATCCTTACGCTCGGGCAATATCTGCAACCGACGGCCGAGCATCTTCCGGTGGAACGGTACGTGCATCCGGACGAATTCGCGGAATTCCGGCGAGTGGGGCTGGAGATGGGATTCCGGCACGTGGAGTCGGGGCCACTGGTGCGGTCGTCCTATCACGCATACGAGCAGGAAGAAGCGGCGCGGGGCTAGAAGCCACCACAGAAGGCCAAGGCTTAAAAGGGGACATGACCTCAGGGGCTAAAGCCCCAGTCTTTCTCGCCCCTCAAATGTCGGAGCCCCTCTGCTTCGCTCGGGACAAGCTAAAGCTCCGACCCCCAAGGGCATCCATGCGACGCGCTGTGGCCGTCCGGGGCGCCATGAAATCGCATAAAATCGTATTGTAATTCCGATTTACGAGGCGTAGTGTGGCCGCATGACCGAAGCCGAACTCATCAAACCCAGCGAAGCCGCGCGGCTGCTGGGCATCAGCTACCCGACGCTGAAACAGTGGATCTACCACGGGAAGGTGCGCACGGTACGCACGCCGGGCGGCCATCACCGCGTGCCGCGCGCGGAGCTGGACAAATACCTGCACCGCGCGGGTGAAAAGCCCGGGCCCGACCGGCGGAGGAATTACCGGCGGGTGAGCGGGCGAAATCAACTGGTGGGCCGGGTGGTGCAGGTGCGCATCGAGGGGCTCATGGCGCAAGTGAAGATTTCGATCGGAGGCCAGGAGATTACGTCCATCATCACGGCCGACGCGGCGCGGGAACTGAACCTGAAGCCGGGCGAGCGGGCGGCGGCGCTGATCAAATCCACCGAAGTGATGATCCTGCGAGTGTAGGCGGGCCCAGGCGGGTTCCCACGGGAGGCGAAGTATGACTCAGACGTGCCGGAGATCAGCGGCGCAGTTTCTGCTGGCATCAGCGGTGCTGCTGGCGTCAGCGCACGGCGTGTGGACGCAGGGGGCGCCGGGGGAAATCACGGTGGCCGCAGCGATCAGCATGAAAGACGCACTGGAGACTCTCGAAAAGATATTTGTGGGCCAGGGGGGCGCTGCGAAAGTCTCCTACACGTTTGGGGCCTCGGGAATTCTGGAAAAACAGATCGAGGAAGGGGCGCCGGTGGACGTGTTCATTTCCGCGGCGCCGGCGCAGATGAACACGCTCGAGGAAAAGGGACTGCTGGTGGCGGGAACGCGGCGCGACGTGGCCATGAACCGGCTGGTGCTGGTGGTGCCGGCGGGATCCACGCTGGTGAAAAGCGCGGAGGATCTGAAGAAGCCGCAGGTGCGCACCATCGCAATCGGCGAGCCGCGGGCGGTTCCGGCGGGACAGTATGCGGCCGAAGCGCTGCGGAGCCTGGGGCTGTTCGAAGCGCTCCGATCGAAATTTGTTTATGCGCAGAATGTTCGCGCGGTGCTGGCGTACGTGGAAGGACAGGACGCGGACGCCGGGTTCGTGTACGAAACCGACGCGAGAATCACGAACAAAGTGGCGATCGCGGCGCCGCTGCCTGCTTCCACGTACACCCGGGTGGTGTATCCCGCTGCAGTCATCCGCAGTTCGCCGAATCCCAAGGGCGCGCGGAAATTCGTGGAGTTTCTGGGGACGGCGGAAGCGCTGGCCGTGTTGGAAAAATACGGCTTCCGCGCCCCGAGGAAATAGGCGCGATATGGACCTCTCGCCGATGCGGCTGTCGCTCGAGACGTCGTTTGCCGCCACCGCGGTGGTGACGGTGACGGGGACGCTGGCGGCGGGCTGGCGAATCCGGCGGCGCGGAGCGGCACTGGAGTTGCTGGACGGATTCTTTCTGCTGCCGCTGGTTCTCCCTCCCACGGTGGTTGGATTCCTGCTGTTGCTGCTGCTGGGGCGGACGAGTCCGCTGGGCGGCCTGCTGTACGAATTGGGGGCGCGGCTGGTGTTTTCGTGGCCGGCGACGGTGATTGCGGCGGCTGTGACCACATTTCCGCTGATGTACATGACGGCGCGGGCGGCGCTGGAGCAGGTGGAAGGGCCGCTGGTGGAAGCGGCGCGAACGCTGGGTGCGAGCGAAGGACGAATCTTCCGCGAGATCCTGCTGCCGCTGGCGTGGCCTGGACTGGCCGCGGGCATGGTGCTGACGTTCGCGCGCGCGCTGGGAGACTTCGGCGCGACTCTGATCCTGGCGGGCGACATTCCGGGAAGAACGCAGACGCTCCCACTGGCAATCTTCTTCGCGGTGGAATCGGGAGACACGGCCGAAGCGGTGCGCTGGTCGCTGGTAACGGTGGGAATCTCGCTAGCGGCACTGGGCGCGCTGAACCTGTGGACGCGGCACCGCAAGGGCCTGGCGATGCGCGTGGTGCAGCAGGACTAGACGTGGAATTCCGGGCGGAATTCGCGGTTCGCCGGGGCGCCTTTCGGCTGAACGTGGCGCTCGAAACGAAGGGCGAGCGAGTGGGGATCCTGGGCGAATCGGGCGCGGGGAAAACGCTGACGCTGCGAACGGTGGCGGGGCTGGAGCGGCCGGAGCGGGGCCGGATCGAGATCGATGGAAGCGCGCTCTATGATTCGGTGCACGGTATAAATCTGCCGGCGCGTGAGCGGCGCGCGGGATTTGTATTTCAGAATTACGCGCTGTTCCCTCACCGGACGGTGGAGGAAAACATTGGGTTCGGTCTGGGCGACCTTCCGCGCGCGGAGCAAGATGCACGAGTGGGCGCGCTGAAGGAACGGATGCATCTTGGAGGTCTGAGCGGGCGGTATCCCCGGGAGCTATCCGGAGGGCAACAGCAGAGAGTGGCGCTGGCGCGTGCACTGGCCGGCGAGCCACGAATCCTGCTGCTCGATGAGCCGCTTTCGGCGCTGGACTTCCATCTGCGCGGCCTGGTGGAGAAGGAACTGCTGGATTCGCTCGCGGAGTACCGTGGCGTGACGCTCTACGTGAGCCACAGCCTGGAGGAAGTGTACCGGCTGTGCGACGTGATCCTGGTCCTGGCGGGAGGACGCGTGCTGGCGTCGGGGCCGAAAGAAGAAATATTCCGGCGGCCGCCCAGCCTGGAAGCGGCGCGGCTGACGGGGTGTAAGAATTTTTCGCGGGCGCGGCCAGCGGGCAACGGTATGGTGGAAGCGCTGGACTGGGGAGTGATGCTGCGCGTGGCGCAACCGAGCGCGCAGGCGAAGCACGTGGCGATTCGCGCCAACCACGTGGCTTTTGCCGACGAACCGGGCGGGGAAAACGTGTATTCGTGCACTCTGGC
>DASPSB010000248.1:0-4586 GCA_035624135.1 Candidatus Acidiferrales bacterium
GACGCTGGAAACGATTGCTCCCCCCAGTGCCGCGGAAAAACCGGTCGTCGTCCTGCTGACCCCGGGCATGTACAACTCGGCCTATTTCGAGCACAGTTTTCTGGCGCAGCAAATGGGCGTTCAACTGGTCGAGGGTGGCGATTTGGCCGTCGAGGACGGCACGGTGTGGATGCGCACCACCAAGGGCCTGTATAAAGTCGACGTCATTTATCGCCGCATCGACGACGATTTTCTCGACCCGCTGGCTTTTCGCGAGGATTCGCTGCTCGGCGTCCCCGGCCTGCTGGAGGTGTATCGCAACGGCCGCGTGTCCCTGGCCAATGCGCCGGGCAACGGCGTGGCCGACGATAAAGTGGTCTACAGCTATGTGCCGGAGATGATCCGCTACTACGAGGGCGAAGATCCCATTTTGCCCAATGTGCCGACTTTTCGCTGCTGGCAGGAACAGGAACGCCAGCACGTTCTAGAGAACCTGGAAAAACTCGTAGTCAAGAGTGCCAACGAAAGCGGCGGTTACGGCATGCTGGTGGGACCGCACTCGACCGCCGAGCAGCGCCAGGAATTCGCCGTGAAAATTGAAGCGAATCCCAGAAATTACATTGCTCAGCCGACGCTGGCGCTTTCACGGGTCCCAACCCTGGTCGACGACCATTTCGAAGGCCGTCATGTCGATCTTCGGCCCTACATTCTTTATGGCAAGGAAATTACGGTCCTGCCGGGCGGGCTGACCCGGGTCGCGCTGCGTAAGGGCTCGCTGGTGGTGAATTCTTCTCAGGGCGGAGGCAGCAAGGATACGTGGGTGCTGGCTCGCTCCGCACAGGGGAATGGCGCATGAACGGTCACACACGCCCGTTGCTGAGCCGGGTTGCCGATGCGGCTTACTGGATGGCGCGCTACATTGAGCGCGCCGAAAACGTCGCCCGGTTTATCGACGTCAATCTGCACTTGCAAATGGACCTGCCCGGCGAGCGCGCCAACCAGTGGCAGCCTCTGATCGATGCCAGCGGCGACACCGCCGACTTCGAACAGCGCTACGGTGAGGCCACCCAGCGGAGCGTCATTAAATTCATGGCCCTGGACCCGGCCAATCTCAATTCCATGGGCTCCTGCCTGCGCGCGGCGCGCGAAAACGCCCGCTCTATCCGCGAGACGATTTCCTCGGCCATGTGGGAGCAAATCAACCGCATTTACCTCGACGTGCAGCGCACCGATGTCGCCTTGCCGGTACCGCAGTGGCTGCCAGAACTGCTGCACGAGATCCGGCTCGGTTGCCATTTGTTCCAAGGCATCGCCGATTCCACCATGAGTCACAATGAGGCTTGGCACTTTGTGCAACTGGGCAGAAGATTAGAACGCGCCGACAAAATTTCGCGCATTCTCGACGTAAAATATTTCATGCTGCTGCCTTCGGTGAACTTCGTCGGCACTCCTTACGACGATCTGCACTGGTCGGCGGTGCTCAAGTCGGTAAGCGGGTTCGAAATGTACCGCAAGAAATACGGGAGAATCTCCCCCGGCAACATCGTGGAGTTCCTGGTGCTGGACCGCGATTTTCCGCGCGCCATCCGCCACTGCATCCGTGGCGCCGACGAATCTTTGCACAGCATTACGGAAACGCCCATCGGCACGTATCGTTGCCCATCCGAGCAGTTGCTGGGCATGCTCCGGGCCGAACTCGACTTCACTGCCGTCGAGAGCGTGCTGGGCAGCGGACTGCACGAGTATCTGGACGGGCTGCAAGTCAAGATGAATGCCATCGGGGAGACCCTGAGCGGCGAATTCTTCGCGTGGCGCCGGCAGACGCGGGCCACAGCCGCCGTAGGCGAGAGCTGATGGCAATTCGCGTCGCGCTTTATCACAAAACAGTCTATCAATACGATCGCTTGGTCACGCTTTCGCCGCAGTTGGTGCGGCTTCGCCCGGCTCCCCACAGCCGCACGCCGGTCTTGAGCTACTCGCTGCGCATCGAGCCGCAGGAGCATTTTCTCAACTGGCAGCAAGATCCCCAAGGCAACTTTTTGGCAAGGCTCGTGTTCCCCAGCCCGGCGCGCCGCTTCGCGCTCGAAGTAGATTTGATCGCCGACATGTCGGTCATCAATCCCTTCGATTTTTTTCTGGAGCCTTACGCCGAAAAATTCCCCTTTCGCTATGAAGCCTGGGAAGAGCGCGAACTTCGGCCCTTTCTTGAACTGCTTCCCGCAGAAAAGCGGTTTACGGATTTCGTGGCTTCGATCGACCGCGGCGAGGTTCACACCACCGATTTTCTTGTTCGCCTCAATAGCCGCCTGCAGCGCCAGATCCGTTACCTCATCCGAATGGAACCCGGAGTTCAGACGCCGGAGGAGACGCTCACGCTCTCGAGCGGTTCCTGCCGCGATACCGGCTGGCTGCTGGTGCAGATTCTGCGCCATCTGGGGCTGGCGGCGCGATTCGTCTCCGGATACCTCATTCAACTGAAACCGGACGTGAAGCCGCTCGAAGGCCCGGCGGGCGCGGCCGAGGACTTTACCGATCTGCACGCCTGGGCCGAGGTCTATTTGCCGGGGGCGGGGTGGATTGGCCTCGATCCAACTTCGGGATTGCTGGCGGGCGAGGGACATATCCCGCTGGCGGCGACGCCCGATCCCTCCTCGGCTGCGCCCGTCTCCGGCATGGTGAGCCCATGCGAAGTAGAGTTCGAGCACGAGATGCGGGTGACGCGCATTCATGAAGACCCGCGCGTTACCAAGCCCTACACCGATCGACAGTGGAGCGCCATCTGCGAACTTGGCGACCGCATCGACGCCGAGCTGGCTGCCGGCGACGTCCGGCTGACGATGGGCGGCGAGCCGACATTTGTCTCCATCGACGATATGGATGGCGAGGAGTGGAACACGGCCGCTCTCGGCACGGCCAAGCGCAAGCTTGCTGGCGATTTGTTGCGCCGGCTGCGCGACCAGTTCGCCATCGGAGGGCTCCTGCACTTTGGCCAGGGGAAATGGTATCCCGGCGAATCTCTGCCGCGGTGGGCGTTCACCTGTTACTGGCGCGCCGATGGCGTGCCCCTGTGGCGCAATCCGCAGAGAGTCGCCTACCCGGACTCCGATTACACCGTTGGACCTGGCGAGGCGCAGCAATTCGCGGAGGAACTCGCCGTGCGCCTCGAACTCGGACGCGACTTTGTAATGCCGGCTTACGAGGATCCCCTGATCTATCTGCAAAAAGAAGGCGCGCTGCCGGTCAACGTCGATCCGCTGGATAACAAACTCGAAGACCCGGAAGAGCGCGAGCGATTGCGGCGAGTGTTTGAGCGCGGCCTCGGCAACCCGGTTGGTTTCGTGCTTCCGTTGCAGCGAGGTTGGGGCAAAGACGGTCCGGTGTGGCAAACGGCGCTGTGGATGCTGCGGGCGCGGCATTTGGTCCTGATTCCGGGAGATTCGCCGCTGGGTTTGCGCTTGCCGCTGGGATCGCTGGCTTGGGAACCGGAAGCGCTGCGACAACAGGTATGGATCGTGGATCCGCTGGCGCCGAGATTCCCCTTGCCGGTTCCGCACAGGTTGTTTCACACGGGCACGCGCCGCAACGAAGTTCGGCCACGGCAGGCAGCGCTCGAAACCGTGGCGGCCGCTCCGGGCGCGGCGCTGGGGCCGGTGATGCGGACCGCGCTCGCGGTCGAAGCCCGCCAGGGCCGGCTTTGCGTTTTCCTTCCGCCCGTAAACTCGGCCGAAGATTATATCGATCTGATCGGCGCGATTGAGGACACGGCCGAAAAACTCGATTTGCCGGTTTCGATCGAGGGCTATCTGCCGCCTGACGATTGGCGTTTGCGCCAGCTCAAAGTAACGCCCGACCCCGGCGTCATCGAGGTGAACGTGCAGCCGGCCGCCAGCTGGCGTGAGTTGGTGGCGAACACGCTTGCGCTTTACGAGCAAGCGCGGCTCAGCCGCCTCGGCACGGAAAAGTTCATGCTCGACGGCCGCCACACCGGCACCGGCGGCGGTAACCACATGGTGCTTGGCGGTCCTGCGCCGGTGGACAGTCCTTTTCTGCGGCGGCCCGATCTGCTGAAAAGCTTTGTCGGCTATTGGCTCAACCATCCGTCGCTTTCCTACTTGTTTTCGGGAGTTTTCATCGGCCCCACCAGCCAGGCCCCGCGCGTGGACGAGACCCGGGCCGACGCGGTTTATGAATTGGAGATTGCCTTCAATCGCGTGAGCCGGACGAACGCGGGCGAGCTTCCCTGGTGGCTGGTGGATCGCGTATTTCGCAATCTGCTGGTGGATGTTACCGGCAACACGCATCGCGCCGAGTTCTGCATCGATAAGCTTTACTCGCCCGACAGCGCGTCGGGACGCCTGGGCCTGGTCGAGCTGCGTGCTTTCGAGATGCCTCCACATGCGCGCATGAGCGCGGTGCAGCAGTTGCTGGTGCGCGCCCTGGTGGCTTGGTTCTGGCGTCAGCCGTACGAACAAAAGCTGGTCCGCTGGGGCACGCGGCTGCACGATTTGTTCCTGCTGCCATACTTCGTGGAACAGGATTTCCAACAGGTGCTCGCCGATCTCGACAACGCCGGCTTCCCCCTCCAATGCGACTGGTTTGCGCCCCAC
>DASPSB010000253.1:0-12184 GCA_035624135.1 Candidatus Acidiferrales bacterium
GAACGGCCCGCCAACTGCCTGTTCGTGATCCGGAACCTGATGGCCGAGTCGGTGAAATCCCACCCGCCGTCATCGCCAGCGCCACCGCACTAGCGTGCTGCGCGGAAACCCTCGAGCGTCCAAACGTCCTGCCGTTCGTCATGCCGCAGCACGTACAGATTTCCGTCGTCGGCGCGTAGCCGGAAGTACTTCGCACCGGGCGAATACCACTGGTCGTCCACTTCGGCTACTTCGTAGCTCCGGCCGCTGAGTGTGAACCGCAACGGGCGTTCGTCGGCCCGATGGCCGGCGTAACAATTCACCGTGACCGCAACGCCTGGCCGGTCTGATCCCTCGATATCGCGAATCCGCTTCATTTCAGTGGCGGAACACCCAATGACTCCGCATTGAATGCCGCACCCACGAACACCACCATGGTACTCAATTGCAGCCACACAAGCAGGCCGATGATGGCTGCCAGACCGCCGTACACGGGCCCGTACGGCGTGCGGCTCATGTAGGCGCCGAACAACACGTTGGCCAGAACCCAAAATCCCGTGGCCAGCAGTGCGCCCGGCAGGCCCTCACGGAAATGCCGGATGCAAGGCTGTCCGGCGCGATAGAGAAGAGCGAGAATCAGCACCGCAAACAACCAGGCGGTCACTGCGGCAAACACCACCCAGAACACGGCGACAAATCCCGGCAGGCCCAGATGCTTGGTCAGCCACGCACGCACCAGCCGTCCGAATACGGTGAACACAATTTCCGCCAGTGCCGGCACCAGGGCCAGGCAGAGCAGTCCAAGGGCCTGAAGTGAATTTCTCCAGAATGGACGGCGGTCCGCCCCCTCCATCATCCGGAAGCTTTCCAGGAGCACACTCATGCATTGCGTGCCGGCAAGGATGGTTCCAATCAGGCCGATGATCAGCCAGCGGCCCGGATTCACGTTGTGTGCGTGCAGGTACGGAAAAATCACGTCGCGGCTGCTGGCAGGAAGCATCCACCGGTCGCGCAGCAATTCCTCGAGCGCCGTGCTCGCGCCATGCGACCCGGCGAGCAGCGAGACGGCGAGCAGCAGCAGCGGAAAAACCGTGAGGAACAGGTTGAACGCCAGAGCCTGCGCGTAAAGTCCCGTGCGCGGGAAGACACGGCGCAGGGCTCGGCCAATCCGGTGCAGCAGGTTCATCGGGGCACGACCTTGGCATCAGAGTACATGGAGAGTCCGGAACGCGCCGTGGAATTCTGCGCCCTGCGTGCGCCTGCTGGCAACGCCTTGCCGCACGCAAGCCGGGGCGCTAGACTCGAAAACTCGGAGTTCGTCCCGGCCACGGGAGCAGACGCGCCGCCCAACAGAAAGGCGTCCCAATGGCTACACCTACGGAAGTTGCCGCGAGTCGAAGCCAAGAAGTGGTGCGCAAGCACCGCGAATACCTGTGGCCCTGCGTTACGAACTATTACTCGAAGCCGCTGGTGGCCGAGCGCGGTTCAATGCAATACCTGTGGGACCTGGACGGCCGGCGCTACCTGGATTTTTTCGGTGGCATTCTGACGATTTCCGTTGGCCATGCGAATCCGAAGGTGGCTGCGCGGGTGCAAGAACAGGCGGGCCGGCTCTCGCACTGCTCCACGCTCTATCCCACGGAGGCCATCGTTGCGCTTGCGGAAAAGCTGGCCCAAATTACGCCGGGCGCGCTCCAGAAGAGCTTCTTCACCAGTTCGGGCACAGAAGCAAATGAGGCCGCCATCCTGCTGGCGCGCATGGCCACGGGCAGCTACGACGTGGTCGCGCTACGCCACGCCTACTCCGGCAGCTCGCAGCTTGCCAAAGCGGTGACCGCGCAGGCGCCCTGGCGCAAGGCTGGCATCGTCAGCATCGGCATCGCGCACGCCATCAACCCGTATTGCTACCGTTGTCCGCTCGGCCTCACCTATCCGAACTGCGAAGTGGCCTGCGCCAACGATGTGGAGAACCTGATCCAGACGGCCACCAGCGGCGCGCCGGCCGCCTTCATAGCCGAGCCGATTCAAGGGGTGGGCGGTTTCATCACGCCGCCGAAGGAGTACTTCAAGATTGTCTTCAAGATCGTGAAGAAATACGGCGCGCTGTTTATTTCCGACGAAGTGCAGACCGGATTTGGACGCACGGGCAAGCGCTGGTTTGGCATCGAGCAATGGGAAGTCACGCCGGACATCCTCACCTGCGCCAAGGGAATGGCCAACGGCGCTCCCGTCGGCGCCACGGTCACTACGGCCGAACTCGCAAACTCGTTCCAGGGGCTGACCATCTCCACATTCGGAGGCAATCCGGTCACCTCCGTCGCTGCGCGCGCCACGATCGAAGTGATCGAGGAAGAAAATCTGCTTGAAAACGCCCACGTGGTCGGAAGCTACTTTCGCGGCCAGTTGGAAGCGCTGAAGGAAAAACACGCGCTCATCGGCGACGTCCGCGGCATGGGCTTGATGCAAGCGCTCGAACTGGTCAAGGACCGCGCCACGAAAGAGCCCGCGCCGCAGGAAACCGTGGCCGTGATGGAACGCGCGCGCGAGCATGGCCTTCTGATCGGAAAAGGCGGCTTGTTCGGCAACGTCATCCGACTTTCGCCGATGCTAAACATTTCCAAAGCGGACGTGGACGAAGCCATCCGGGCGCTCGATCGCTCGTTTGCGGAAGTGCGCGCATGACGTGGCGCCCGCCAACTTTTCCAAGAATTCTGCTGTTAGCGGCAGCGCTCGGCCTCTTTCTTCGCCCCGGAACGATTACCGCCGAGCCGGATAAATTGCTCTGGACGCCGGTCAAGGACGCGCTGTTTCTGGTGGACAACAAGCCCGCGAAAGTCTGGACGCTCTATCACGCTGGAAAAGACAAAAAAGAGCACCGGCTGCTCCTCCAACTCGATGCGCGCTACCTAATGATCGACACGCAGCTCCGGCTGATCACGGAATACGATCCGGCGGTCTTCGAAAAAAAGGGCAAAGACTACGAAATGCCGCGCGAAATGAAGGGAATCAAAGCCCTGCCGACGCAAGACTGGATCCTGCGCGATGTGGGAACCTCGTACCTGATTCAAACCAAGCTGAAGGACGACGGCCGCGTTCTGGAAATTCATATCCCCAAGATGCCCGATTTCCGAAACGTGCTGTGGTAAACCTCCGGACAGGATGTTCTCCCTGAGCGAATCTTTAAGCGAAAGGTCTCGAAAGCTCTCGGTCGGAGTTCAGGGGTTTCGGGACCAGCAGCGGCTACCGCTTTGCACAAAGACCGGCGAGTGACGCCTCGTCTTTCCTCGCGCACAGCGGGCACGCTCGCGGACGGCGCACGCTGGCCGCATCGCGAGGAAAGACGGTGGCCAGAGCCCAATCCACCGCGACCTGAACCTGTTTTTTGAAACCAACCAGTTTCAGCAGGTGGATCGCGTTCCAGAACAACCAGGCAAAATAGCCGCGCCACCGGATTCCAAGAATATTCACCACCGCATAATTCATGCCCAGGGCCACCAGAGAACCACGGTCCGCGAATTCGAAGAGCTCCAGGCTCTCGTTGCGCTCGAGGTGCCGGATATTTCGCGCGGCCAGATCGCCCTGCTCGATCGCCACGGGCGCGATGCGCGGCGCGTCGGGCGCGCTCGCAGGTGATGCGGAGTCGCCCACTACAAAAACCTCGGGATGGCCTTCCAGTTGGAGAAATTCGTTCACTGCGGCACGGCCGATGCGGTCGTGTGGTCCAGGCAACGCTTCGACCAGCGGGTGCGCTCGCACTCCCGCAGCCCAGACGACAGTATATGCAGGAAGGAACTCGCTGCCGGCAATCTCGATCCCCTCCGGCAGGCAGCGCGTCACGTTGGCGCCGGTTCGGATTTCAACGCCTTCACGTTTCAGACGTGCGACTGCATGCTGCGCAAGCGAAGGATGCACGCTGCGGAGAATCGCGGGCCCGGCTTCCAGCAACAGAAGCCGCACGTCGCGCCGCTCGATGCCTCGGAACCGTTTCAGAACGTATTGATAGAAGAAGTCGCGCACCTCGGCCATCAACTCGACGCCGGTATAGCCACCCCCGACCACCACAAACGTCAGCAGGCGCGCCCGCTCGGCAGGATTGGCGGAATGGTCGGCATGCTCGCACAGGTCCAGGATTCGCTCCCGGAGAGTCACGCCATCTTCCAGCGTTTTGTAGTCGAGGGTGAATTCGCGCGCCCCGGGAATCCCGAAGTGGTCGGTGCGGCTGCCCGGCGCAAGAACCAGAAAGTCGTAATCGAATGTGCCGCCGGCCAGTCGCAGCCGGCGCGCCGCGAGGTCAACCGACTCCACTGTTTCGCGCAGGAAGCGCAATCGCCGCCGGCCGCGGATGTCGCGCACAGGCTGGACGATATGCCGCGGATTGATGTAACTGGAAGCCACCTGCGGAAGCAGCGGCGTGAACAGGAAATAATTCACGTCGCCGATCAGCGTAATCTCGTAATCCGCGCTGCGGCGAAACAGTCGCTCCAGTGCGAATGCGGCCTGCAGCCCCGCAAATCCCGCCCCGACCACAGCGATTCGCTGCATTGTGCTGCTTCCCTGTTGTTAGATGATTCTGGCGCCTGCGAGTGATACATGGGCCGGACTACAGCTTCTTTCAGCGGACGAGTTGCCCCGCCCCTCCGAGCAGGCAACTGCGCTTACCGGCCAGATTCAACGAAGGATATAGGAGCTGAGGACTTTCATGTAATTGCCGCGCTCGAACGCCGAGGGATTCCCTGCCGAACGCCGGCTCATGCTGCCCTGCATCTGGTGGATGGAGTCGTATTCGTGGTCTTCCATCCATCGCACCAGATCGTCGAGGACAACGCGAACGTGCCCCAGGCCGTTGCGCAGCAGCGCTGAGGTCATCATGGCCACGCGCGCGCCTGCCATCATGGATTTCAGCACGTCTCCGGCCGTGTGCACTCCACCCGTGACCGCGAGATCGGCCTTCACATGGCCGTACACGATGCCCACCCAATGCAACCGCAGCAGGAGTTCGTAGGAATGGCTGAGCGCCAGGCTCGGAACCACCTCCAGCGCTTCGATGTCGAAATCCGGCTGATAGAAGCGGTTAAAGAGCACCAGCGCATTGGCGCCTGCGCCATCCAGGCGCCGAGCCAGGTTGGGAAAGGCGGTGAAGAAATGGGTCAATTTCACGGCCAGCGGGATGCTGACGGTCTCGCGCACCTCGCGCACCAGATCCTCGTATCGCCGCTCCACTTGTTCGGCCGTTTCCTGCGGATCGGTGGGCAGGGCATAGAGGTTGAGCTCGATGCCGTTCGCGCCGGCCTGCTCCATCAGTTGCGCGTAATGCGTCCAGCCACCCCGGGTCGTGCCGTTCAGGCTGGCGACCACAGGAACGCCCACCGCTTCTTTCGCCTGGCGGATAAGATCAAGATAGCTGTCGGGGCCCAGGTTGTAATCGGTCATGTCTGGAAAGTAGCTGAGCGATTCCGGAAAGCTCTCCGACCCGCGCGACAGGTCGGAATCGAGCGCCTGGCCCTCCAGAGAAAGCTGCTCCTCGAAAAGCGACGGCAGCACCACTGCGCTCACGCCCGCATCCTCAAGCTGTCGGATGCGAGGAACGGATTCCGAGAGCGGCGAGGCCGAGGCCACGATCGGGTTCGTGAGCGTGAATCCGAGGTACGAGGTCTTCAGGTCGCTCATTGCTCTTCCCCTCCCTCGACCGCGACCGGCTCTTCCGTTTTCGGTTCCGTCTGCTCCGGGAGCGGATTGGAACCGGGCATCTGTGCGAAGTAATGATAGAGGTCCCACATGCGACGCACGTCCTCTTCGGCCTCGTGCAACAACACTTTTGCAGCTTCCGGCTCAAGCCGTGCGAGCATGGTATACCGCGTTTCCTGGTAGGCGTATTGCTTCAGGGGAATCGAGGGCGGCCGGGAATCGAGCTGGAACGGATTCTTCCCTTCCGCGCGCAGCGCCGGATTGTAGCGCACCAGCGGCCAATAACCGCTGAGCACCGCGTTCTTCTGCTGCTCCATGCCGTGCACCATATCGTAGCCGTGCGCGATGCAGTGGCTGTAGGCCACGATGATGGAGGGTCCCGGGTACGCTTCGGCTTCCAAGAACGCTTTCACGGTATGCGTATCGTTCGATCCCATGGCCACACGCGCCACGTATACGCTGCCCACTGCGATCGCTTCGAGCGCCAGATCCTTTTTGCTCATGGGCTTTCCGCCCATGGCAAATTTGGCCACCGCGCCGCGCGGCGTGGCCTTGGACATCTGCCCCCCGGTGTTCGAATAGACCTCGGTATCGAGCACGAGCACGTTCACGTCAAGGCCGGAGTTGAGCACATGGTCCAGGCCGCCGTAGCCGATGTCATAGGCCCAGCCGTCGCCGCCGACAATCCACACGCACTTGCGCACCAGCGCCCCGGCCACCGCAGCCAGTTCGCGCGCCTCCCGCGAATCGAGCTTCGCCAGCCGCTCGACAAGCTCCGCTACGCGTCCGCGCTGTTGCTCAATGCCCGCCTCGTTCGACTGGTTCGCCTCCAGCAGCCCGGCAGCGAGCCCCTCGCCGATTGCCGGGGCCAGGCGCTTCACCAGTTCGCGAGCGTATTCCGCCTGTTTATCGAGCGCTACGCGCATCCCCAGGCCGAACTCCGCGTTGTCTTCAAACAGCGAATTGGACCACGCCGGCCCACGTCCCTTGGCATTCTTCGTATAGGGTGTCGTCGGAAGATTGCCGCCGTAGATGGACGAGCAGCCCGTGGCGTTGGCGATGATGGTGCGGTCGCCGAACAACTGCGTGAGCAGCTTGATGTAGGGCGTCTCGCCGCAGCCCGCACAGGCCCCGGAAAATTCAAACAGCGGTTCGAGCAGTTGCACGTCCTTCACCAGGTGGTGGGACAACCGGTCGCGGTCGAAATCGGGAATGTTCAGGAAGAAGTCCCAATTCTTGCTTTCCGGCTCGCGCAGCGGGGCCTGCTTCACCATGTTGATGGCTTTGTGCTTCGCTTCGCTCTTGCTCTTTGCCGGGCAGATCTCCACACACAGGCTGCAACCCGTGCAGTCCTCCGGCGCCACCTGGAGCGTGTAGCGCAGCGTTTCCAGGCCGCGCCAGCGCGGCTTGGTGGATTTGAACGTGTCCGGCGCGCCCGCCAGATGCGAGGAGTCGAAAACCTTCGCGCGGATCACGGCGTGCGGGCACACCAACACGCACTTGCCGCATTGGATGCACAACTCCTCGTCCCATACGGGAATTTCCTGCGCGATGTTGCGCTTCTCCCACTGCGCCGTTCCAGTCGGATATGTGCCGTCCACTGGAAGCGCGCTTACCGGCAGCGTATCGCCGTGGCCGGAGATCATCGCGCCGAGCACGTCGCGCACGAATTCAGGCGCGGCTGCCGGAACCACGGGCAGCACGTCGAACGTCGCCGTAACGCTCGCGGGAACCTTCGCCTCATTCAGGTTTGCCAGCGTCTGATCCACGGCCGCCCAGTTTTTCTGCACCACCGCCTCGCCGCGCTTTCCATACGTCTTCTTGATGGCCTCTTTGATTTCGGCGATGGCTTCCGCGCGCGGCAAAACTCCGCTGATGGCAAAGAAGCAGGTTTGCAGGATGGTGTTCACGCGCGAGCCCATTCCCGTTTCTCGCGCCACGCGGTAGGCATCGATCACATAAAAGCGCAGCTTCTTCTCCAGGATTTGTTTTTGCACCTTCCGCGGAAGGTGCGCCCACACATCGTCCGGTCCAAACGGCGAATTCAGCAGAAAGACCGCGCCGGGCTCGGCGCTTTCCAGCACGTCCATGCGATCCAGGAACTCAAACTGGTGGCAGCCGACGAAGCTCGCGCGGCGAATCAGGTAGGTGGACCGTATCGGCTCCGGCCCGAAACGCAGGTGCGAGACGGTCACCGAGCCCGCCTTCTTCGAGTCGTACACGAAATAGCCCTGCACGTGGTTCGGCGTATCGGTGCCGATGATTTTCACCGAGTTTTTCGTCGCGCCCACCGTTCCGTCCGAACCCAGGCCGTAGAACACGGCGCGCACCGTGCGCGGGCTCTCGGTGGAAAATTCGGGATCGAACGGGAGACTGGTGTGAGTCACGTCGTCGTGAATTCCGACGGTGAAATGATTCTGCGGCTCCGGCTTCTTCAGCTCGTCGAACACCGCAAGCGACATCGCCGGCGTGAACTCCTTGGACGAAAGCCCGTAGCGCCCGCCAATCACGCGCGGCAATTTCGAGAATTTCGGCTTCGCGGCGGCCGCCGACTCGACAAGCGCGGTGACCACGTCCACGTAGAGCGGCTCGCCGAGCGCACCCGGCTCTTTCGTCCGGTCGAGCACGGCGATGGACCGCACGCTCGGAGGAAGCGCGGCGACAAAGGCGTCGCCGGCAAACGGCCGGTAGAGCCGCACTTTGAGCACACCGACCTTTTCTCCCCGCGCCGTGAGCGCATCCACCGTTTCCTCCGCTGCCCCAGCGGCAGAGCCCATCAACACCAGCACGCGTTCCGCGTCCGGCGTGCCGACGTAGTCGAACAGGTGATACACGCGCCCGGTGCGCCCGGCAAACTGGTCCATCACGCCCTGCACAATCGTGGGGCAGGCCCGATAGAAGGGATTGCAGGCCTCGCGCGATTGGAAAAATACGTCGGGGTTCTGCGCCGAGCCGCGCAGCACGGGATGGTCGGGGGACAGCGCGCGTTCCCGATGCCGCCGGATCGCGTCCTCGTCCACCAGCGCGCGCAGATCGTCGTCGCTCAGCTCGGCAATGCGGTTCACCTCGTGTGAGGTGCGGAATCCGTCGAAGAAGTGCAGGAACGGAACCCGCGCGGCCAGCGAGGCGGTCTGCGCGATGAGGGCAAAATCCGCCGCTTCCTGCACAGTGTTGGAGGCGAGCAGGGCGAACCCGGTCTGCCGCGTGGCCATCACGTCGCTATGGTCGCCGAAGATGGAAAGCGCGTGGGTAGCCACTGAGCGAGCCGCCACGTGAATCACCGCAGGCGTCAGTTCGCCCGCGATCTTGTACATGTTGGGGATCATCAGCAACAGGCCCTGCGAGGCCGTAAACGTGGTTCCCAGTGCCCCCGTTTGGATGGCTCCGTGCAGCGCGCCCGACGCACCCCCTTCGCTTTGCATCTCAATCACATGGGGGATGGCTCCCCAGATGTTCCGTTTTCCTTCCGCCATCCACTGGTCTGCCAGTTCGCCCATCGTCGACGAAGGGGTAATCGGATAAATGGCAATGACTTCGTTCAGGCGAAAAGCGACCCAGGAGGCGGCTTCATTCCCGTCCACTACTAAGGTATGCTCAGGCATGCGTAATCTCCTCGCTTATAACCCTTTATGCGCCAGTGCCAGGGCCTGCCTCTGTGACAAACGTCACAGGCTCATGTTCGGCCTGGGCCGCCCCATTCTCCTCCAGAGCCTCCGAGCTTCAAAGAGCGGCGCCTCGCCAGCAAGCCTGCCTCATCGTTCACTATCGGCCACCGGTCGGCTTCCTCGACTGCGAGCAGCCCGGCGCCGCGTGCGCGAATCGCTCCCCACATCGTTCGATGTGCCGCAGAACCAAACAGCGGCCACAGGAGCAAAGCAACCCTTCAGGGAAGAAGCAGACTCTTTGATGTGATGGCCATGAACGTGCCAGGAACGCACTCGGGGAGCAGATCTTTGCACCGATCTATGCGGGGCTCTATTGCGGTTGTGGGCCTGGCGGTACTCGGCCTGGTCGCGCCTCTTACCGTCGCTCCAGCTCTGGGTCAGCAGCTCCCGGAAGAGTTAAAAACAACCCCCGGCCAGTCTGGTGCAAAGGATGCTCCGAGATCCCCGGAGCAGGCGGCCGAACCGCGATCCCCGGGAAGCATAAGCGGGACGATTACAGCTCCGACCGGAGCCGTTCTGATTGGCGCCCGAGTAATCCTTTCGCGCGACGATCAGCCTTCCGGCCAGGAGACTCTTTCCGGTGAAGATGGGCAGTTTTCTTTCGCCAACGTCGCCCCAGGACCCTTCCAATTGACCATCGCAGCGCAAGGCTTCGCCACCCAAACAATTTCCGGAATACTGCATCCCGGCGAGGCCTGCTTGGTTTCCCCAGTCACGTTGGCGATTGCTTCCGGCATCACGGAAGTATCCGTCGTAGTCCCGCGCGTGGAAGTGGCGGAAGAGGAGATCAGGGCGGAAGAAAAGCAGCGGGTGCTGGGGATCATTCCCAATTTTTATGTCAGCTACCTTCCAAACGCGGCTCCCCTTACCCCCAAGCAGAAATTCGAGCTTGCCTGGAAATCTGAAATAGACCCCATCACTATCGCCACCGTCGGGTTCTTCGCTGGCGTCGAGCAGGCCCAGAACCACTTCAGCGGGTACGGCCAGGGCGGGCAGGGCTATGGGAAGCGCTTTGGCGCCGGACTCGCCGACTCGACGACAAGCATATTCCTCGGGGGCGCGGTCTTTCCGTCTATGTTCAAGCAGGACCCCCGCTATTTTTACAAAGGAACCGGCAGCGTTCGAACTCGAATTTTGTACGCCCTGGCCATGGCTGTTATCTGCAAGAGTGACAAGGGGCGTTGGCAGGTCAACTATTCAAGTGTCCTCGGTGATCTTGCTTCCGGGGGCATTTCGAATCTCTACTACCCATCAACGGACCGCGGAGCGGAACTGGTGTTCGAAAATACCGCGCTGGGAATCGGCGCATCCATGATCACCAATCTTTTCCAGGAATTCGTGGTCCGTAAGTTCACACCGCATCTTCCCTTGCGCGATACGGGCAAGCACTAGAGACCCGGCCCGCTTCGGGAGCGCCCCCGAAGTTCGTTGGACAGGTTACTCAACCAGGGAGATAGTTCCTGCATGTGATAATCAGGCCTTAGTTCTGAAGGGAGGGTTATCATGAAGTCTCAACCGGCCCGGCCTTCCTTCCTCATTGCAATTTCCGCGCTTCTCCTGTCACGGGCGCCTGCGGCATGGGCGCATCTGAATCCAACTGGCAGATCGGATCCCGTTGCGCGCCGCAGAGAGCGCTGCCTTTCCTGGGCGAGTGCGGGATTCTCTCTGAGCCCGGCATTGGACTACAATTCCCCCAGAACCCGTCTGGGAGGTGGAACATGCGCGCAGACCGCGTGGAGGTTTCCTGGGAGGCGCAGAAATCCAAGTGGCTCGTCCGGATTGTGAATGGCGATGAAGTAATCCGCCGCCTAATGGACGCAGGAAGAAATGCCGACGACCAAACGCTCCGCGCCGCAGCCCAAAAGACGGTGCAGGACGAAGGTTACGAGGCCGACGCAGCGCAAATCAGCCTGAAGAAATAGTCCCGCGCTTCAAGGGCTGTGGGCCTGCGCCGGTCCGCGAATCGCCAACCCTGGGTCATGCCGCAGCACCGAGTACACCCAGGGAATGCCCACGAATCCCGGAGCCACACGGACTTCCACTGTGTCGCCGGCGCGGAAGCGCGAATAGTCGTCTTCATCCACCGGCAGGCGCTCCAGCCGCCCGTTGGGCCGCCAGGAATGCACGATCAGCCGGTGCGGGCGCACCAGACCCGGCATTGTGAACTTCGAAACCACGTGCGTCACCGCGATGATCGGCGGCGTTCTGTCGAACCGCCCGTTCACGTAAAGCAGCAAACTCAGCATCCACGGGAGAGGAAGCAGCGCGCGGAACACCCGGCGCAAAGCTTCGAGCGGCTGGCCGCGGCGTGCGCGCTGATCGAGCACCACCGCCAATAACAACGCCACGGCAGCCACTACGCCCAGGAAGACGAGCATCTGGTCCAGCTCCAGCGGCGGATACTCCTTGGCCGCCGGAAGAAATGCCACGGTGCCCAGCAGAAATATTGCGGTAAGAAATACGAGCCGCCGCCGGAAGACCAGTGCGGCGAGCTGCAGCGTCAGCCCGCAGTGCTCGCACGGTTCCGGCGGATTTTCCGCGCCGCAATTGAGGCAGTAGCGCATTGGCTCGCCGGGCTCTCAGGAGACCGCAGGAAGTTCGGAAACGAGTTCCGGCACCTCGATCCGGACGGTGGTCCCGGCGCCCAGCCGGCTGGTGATCTCGAACCGGAAATCTTCGCCATAGAGCAGCTTCAGCCGCGCCTGAACATTGGACATCCCGATCCCTTCACCGTGCACACGAGCCAGCCGCGCCTCCGTCATCCCCTGGCCGTTGTCCTCGATCTCGATGCGCAGCCGCCCGTCGTCCAGCGCGGTGCGGATGGTGATTACGCCTCCCTCGAGCTTCGGCCCCAG
>DASPSB010000261.1:0-15632 GCA_035624135.1 Candidatus Acidiferrales bacterium
ATGGCTGCCTTCGCGGAAGGCCTCGAAATACCGCAGCCGGTAAATGGCGTAGGACGCAAAGAGGCCGCCAAAGAACATGATTTCGGTGAGCAGAAACAGCCACATGCCCAGCGTTCCCGACTCGTTCTGCTGCTCGATGTCGGTGAAGTGGTGCGCCAGGTACGGCGGATGCTGGGAGGAATGGGCCGAGGCCGCGTCAGTCATGTGCGTCCTCCAGCTCGGACCCCGGCGGGCCGTAGGCGTAAGCTTCCTCCTTGACCACCGGAGGTATTTCGAAATTCTGCGTGGGCGGCGGCGAAGAGGTCTGCCATTCGAGACCCGTCGCGCGCCAGGGATTCGGCGGGGCGATGGGCCCGTAGCGTATGGACCAGAACAGATAAACCAGCGGGATCAGATAGCCGATGCCCAGAATCGAGGCGCCCGCCGACGACATCACGTTCAGCACCTGGAACTCGGCGGGATAGGTGGCATAGCGGCGCGGCATGCCCAGATATCCGAGCATGAATTGAGGGAAGAAAGTCAGGTTGAAGCCGATGAACACGATAGCCGCAGCCAGCCGCGCCCAGGTGTCGGGAAACATGCGCCCGGTGATCTTCGGCCACCAGAAATGGATGCCGCCCATATAGGCCATCACTGCGCCGCCGACCATGATGTAGTGAAAATGCGCCACGATGAAGTACGTTCCATTTAAGTGCACGTCCGTGGCAAGCGAGGCCAGGAAAAGCCCCGTGAGCCCGCCCATGGTGAACAGGCCGATGAAGCCGAGCGCATAGAGCATAGGCGCCTGATAGGAGATGGAGCCCTGATAGAGCGTGGCCGTCCAGTTGAACACTTTGATGGCCGAGGGGATGGCCACCAGGAAACTGAGCACCGAGAAAATCAGCGAGGCGTAAACGGACATCCCGGTGACGAACATGTGATGGCCCCACACGAGAAAACTGATGACCGCGATGGCCATGCTGGAAAACGCCACGAAGTGGTAGCCGAAGACCTTCTTTCGCGAGAAGCAGGTGACGATCTCGCTGATCACGCCCATGGGCGGCAGAATCATGATGTACACCGCCGGATGCGAGTAGAACCAGAAGAGGTGCTGGAAGAGGATGGGGTCGCCGCCCACGGCGGGATCGAAGATGCCGACGTGGAAGAGGCGCTCCAGGCCCACCAGGAGAATGGCGGTGGCCACCACCGGCGTGCCCAGGATTTGGATGATACTCGTGGCGTATATCGCCCAGAGGAACAGCGGCATGCGGAACCAGGTGAGCCCGGGCGCGCGCATCTTGTGGATGGTGACGATGAAATTCAGCCCGGTGAGGATGGAGGAAAATCCGAGGATGAAGGCGCCCAGCGCCGTGGCCATCACCTGGGAGTGCGCGTAACTGGTGCTATAGGGCGTGTAAAACGTCCAGCCCGTGTCCACGCCGCCCGAGACCATGGCGTACACCGCCAGCGACGCTCCGGCGATGTAGAGATACCAGCTCAGCAGGTTGATCCGGGGAAAGGCCAGGTCTTTCGCGCCCACCATCAGCGGAACCAGGAAGTTGCCCAGCACCGCGGGGATCGCCGGGATGAGGAAGAAGAAAATCATGATCACGCCGTGCATGGTGAAGAGTTTGTTGAACGTGTCGGGATGCACGAGTGCGCCCGCCGGATCGATCAGGTGAATGCGCATCATCACCGCCATGGCTCCGCCCACGAAAAACATGAGCGTGACCGACGCGAGATAGAGCAGCGCGATCCGTTTGTGGTCGGTGGTCAGCAGCCAGGACTTGATCCCGTAGTCCGCGTTCAGGTAATGGACGCGGGTTTCCGGCGGCGCTTCCGCAAGCGCAGCGCTCATTGGCCTTTCCCCTTCCTTTCTTCCTCGCCGAGCGATTTCAGATAGGCGATAAGCTGCAAAATCTGTTCTTCGTTGAGCTGCCCCTGAAACGTGGGCATCACGGGCGCGTAGTTGGGGATGGGCATGGAGTTCGGCTGCGTGATGGCGCGTCGCAGGAACGTCTCGTCCACGATGAGGGATTGCCCGTCGCGCAGCTTTTGCGGCTTGCCGAATTGGCCGACTAGCGACGGTCCGCGCCCGGTGCCGTCCGCAATATGGCAGGTGACGCAGCCGTACTGGTGGAACAGGCGCTCGCCGGCCTGGGTCATCGTTTCTCCCCGGCTGGTTCCCGCGAGCCAGGCGGCGTAGTCGTCCGGGGTCATCACGTGGACCCAGCCGATCATCGCAGCATGTCCCTCGCCGCAATACTGCGCGCAGAAAAAGTGGAACGTGCCCGTCTTCGTGGCCTGGAACCAGAGCGACGAATACCGGCCCGGCGTCGCGTCGCGCTTCACACGGAAGGCGGGAATAAAGAAGTCGTGGATCACGTCCTGGGAAGTCAGCGTGAGCTTTATGGGCACGCCCAAGGGCACGTGCAGCTCGTTGATCTCGCGGACGCCCTCCGGATGCTGGACGTGCCACATCCACTGCTTCCCGATCACGATCACTTCCGACGCGGCGTTCGGGGGATTGGCATTGCGGAAATACAGGCTGGCGCTCCACAAGAACACCACAACGCAGATCAGCGTGGGAATGACCGTCCAGGCGATCTCGAGCGGCATGTGCGTGACCGTGGCGGGCGGCTGCTCATCCTCCGACCGCCGGCGGTAGCGGATCATGAAGTAGAAAATGATGGTGAAAATTACGAAGGTGAAGAACAGCGTGAGTACGGTCAGAAAATAGTGGAGCAGGTCCACGCCTTCCGCCACCGTCGAGGCCCGCGGCGGGAAGACGGGAATCCCCGGCGAGGCCTGAAGGGCCGCGAACTGTCCCGAAAGTGGACCCAGCATCGGCATGGATTCGTTCCGCCGGACTCACCCCTTCCGGCCGCGTTCCTCCTCCGGCAGTTCGTAATGTTCCCTGCGGCGGAGCACAAACACCATTGCGCCGATGGCCAGCACCGTGGCGATGCCTGCCAGCCGCACGACGCGGGAGATCACCAGACCGTACTTCCCGGTCATGGGGTCGTAGCGGTAGCAGGTGAGCAGAATCTGGTCCGCCGGCGAGCCCACCTTCCCGCCGGATGCCTCCACCAGGGCCAGCCGCAGATCGCGCGGCATGTACGTAATCCCGTAGAAGTAGCGCGACACGCGGCCCTCGGGCGTGAGCACCATGATTCCGCTGGCGTGCCCGTATTGCGCCGACGCTTTGTCGTAGATGTAGCGGAAGCCCACCGAGCTGGCGAGTTGGTGGATGGCCGCGTCCTCTCCGGTGAGGAAGTGCCACCCGGCCACCGCGCCCGGCCTCTCGTAGAGCCCCGCGTACATGGTGTGCTTGGCTTCGGCCAACGCGGGCGTCTCGGTGGGATCGATGCTCACGGTGACGACCTCGTAGTCTTTGCCGATCTCAAGCGGCATGTTCTTCGCGCTATTGAGCACGCCATTGAGCACAAACGTGCAGAGCATCGGGCACTGGTAGTACACGAGCGCGAGCACCACCGGGCGTTTGCCGAAAAACCGGTGTAACGGCACCAGTTCGCCGCGCTCGTCGCGGAACTTGAGGTCGAGCGGGATCTGCGCATCGAGTTTCTGGTCGAAGCCGATCTGTTTCATGGCCTCGGGAGTGCCCGTGGGGTTCTGCATCACGGGCAAGGGATCCGCCTGTCCGCGCGCGCCGACGGGAGCAAGCAGCAAGGCCGCCAGCACGGCAGCCAACACCGCGCGTTCGCACTCCGTCCGGCCTGGTCTCACGCCTCTCATTGCGCCCCTTTTCCGGATCCGGACTTGGCCTTCGCAGGCGGCTGCGATTCGGCCGCGCCGGAGGCGCCCGCACTCGGGCGCGCCGGCAACCCCCCACGCTGCAGGATCAGCTTCATGGCTTCCTCGATCGGGATGTGCACTACGCCGTGGCTGCGATCCACCCAGCCGTAATTCTTGATCGCGTCGCTCTGCTCATTCTGAACCTCCTTCAGCTCCTGAACCGGTTCCACCTGTATGCGCGGCAGCGGCGGAAGCTGCCTCTCGCGCAGCGCCCGAAATGGCACGGCGGGCGGCCCAGGCTGCTGTACCTGGCCAAAGTAATTCAGCAGCCACCACATTCCGCCCCAAGCGATCACCAGCGTCAGCGCCAGCCCGATGGCAAACTTCACCAGGCTCGCGGGATTCGCGTCGCGAGTTTCGTAGCCGGGCGGGGGCCCGCCGGCCGGGTTATGCTCCATGCTCAACTGCTTCCTCCATTCGCGGATCGTGCACCGGCACCAGCGGCCGCCCCTGCGCCTGCTTCGCAAATGCCCACACCCACAGCCCGCCGATCGCCACCAGCGCCAGCACGTGGGCCAGCACGTCCATCGCGCTCAGATTCGCAGTGGGGAAGAACGACGGCGTCACAATCCACAACACATCGAGCGCGGAAACCAGAA
Organism: Candidatus Acidiferrales bacterium; assembly: GCA_035624135.1. Taxonomy (GTDB): domain Bacteria; phylum Acidobacteriota; class Terriglobia; order Acidiferrales; family UBA7541; genus JOPF136. Next base: position 4,395 of record DASPSB010000261.1, read on the forward strand.
TCAATGCCACGGCCACCTCGGCCATCAGGTCCTTGCGGCGCTTAATCGACCGGTTCAACAAGATGAAAAACGGCACGAAGAAATGCAATGCCAGCAGGAGCCCCGCGAGCACTGACCATTCGCCCAAACCGCGATGCACGTACCAGCTGATTTCTGATTTCAGGTTCCCTGCCCAGATGATCAGGAACTGCGAGAAAGAGAGATAGGCCCACAGCATCGTGAACGCGAACAGCAGCGTGCCCAAGTCGTGGAACCGCGAGGGGGTCGCGATCTTGGCCAGCGGCTCGTGCCCGGCGAACCGGTTGGCCATGAAAATCAGGAAGGCCAGCGCCGTGAACACATGGACCACCACGAAAATCAGCCCGTACATCGTGGACATCCAGTCCGGGTCCAGCGACATAACCCAATCAATCATCGAAAACGTGGCCGTCAGGCCGTAGAGGATCAGTCCCGGCGCACTCAGCGCTTCCATGCGGTTGTGCATCCCGGCGTCGCCCGTCTGGTCCTCCTCCTGCGACCATTTGCTGAGCAGATAGCCCAGCCCGATCCACACGGCGAAGTAGATCACTGCGCGGGCGAGGAAAAACGGCTGCGAGAGCCAGATGGCTTTGAAGGGGGCATGCTTGGCCGTTTCGGCCGCCCAGCCTGCCTGCGTCCACTTGTACAGGCGCGAACTGCCCGCCAGGAGCGGCAGAAACAGCACGGCCATCACCACAAATGTGCGCGCGCCCGCTTCGCACAGCCTCCGGATTACGAACCCCCAGCCGCCGCCGGTCAGGTGGTGCAGCATCAGCAGTGCCAGCGAACCCATCGGAAACGCCAGCCAGAACACGTAGGCGTACAGGTACGAGCGGAAAAACTGGTCTCTGTCCGAGAAGGCCAGCGCGGCAAGCAACACGGCCCCCGCCACGCCGACGATCAAGGCGGGCTTCTGCGAGTTGGCGAGCTGGACGTCGGGTGTGTCGCTTATGCTCATTTCGGCAGCTTCTCCAGCCTCTCACGCTCAGCCGCGGGCACGTCTGCCAGCGTGGCCGACTGGCTCAATTGCAACGCGCGGATGTACGCCGCGATCCGCCAGCGGTCCTCAGGATTTACGCGCGAATCGTAGCCATACATGTTTCCGAGCCCGTTGGTAATGACGTCGAAAAAGTGGCCCACGGGCGCTTCGCGAAGCCGCTGGATGTGATACGACGGCGGGGGCGGGAACCCGCGAAGCACAATCATGCCGTGGCCGGTCCCCGCGGCATCGTGGCAGGGCGTGCAATAGATGTTGTACCGCTCGCGCCCCTGCTCCAGGTCCTGCCGCGTAATCGGGAACGGGAAAGTGGTCGCGAGCTGCCCATTTACTTTTCCCGTGTAGAGGTGCTCGTCGAGCCGCAGGTGACCGCGCGCCACGGTGCCAGGCACCACGGGCCGCGCCGAGCGCCCGTCACCGAAAAAGTCGGTCTTTGCCAGCGGGTCGTATCTGGGCTGCTCGTGCATGTCGAGCCGGCAGCCGGAGAGGCACACGGCGAGAACGGCGCCGGCGAGGCCCGCCCCGCAGGAGACTGCCGCGAATTTGCCTGGCTCACGTGCCAATGTCGCTCACCTCAACCGCGCCCAGCCCTTGCATGAATTCGCGCGTCGCCTTGGCATCGAACTTGGGGTCGCGCGCCTTGATGCACAGGAAAAATCTGTCGCGCGAGGCCAGCGCAAAATTCGGCACGTTGAATACCGGATGATACGGCGTGGGCAGCCCGTTCATCGCCAGCATCCCGAAAACGCACGTCAGCGCCGCGAACAGAACCGTCAGCTCAAACGTAATGGGGATAAATGCCGGCCAGCTATTGAGCGGCTTTCCGGCCACGTTCTGCGAGAAGGTGTAGACGCTTCCGTAATACTGCATCCCGAATCCGGTAATTCCTCCCAGAATTCCGCCGCACAACACCACGAAGGGCAACGAGGTGTGGTGGAATCCCACCGCCTCCGCCAGTTCCTCGATGGGCATGGGTGAATACGCGTCTATCCGCCGGTAGCCGGCAGCCGTGGCCTTGCGCGCCGCGGCCAGCAGTGCATCGGGCGAATCGAATTCGGCCATCAGCCCGTAGAGTTTTGGCCGGCTCATAAACCCTCGCTCACGCCTCCACTTCCGGATTCGGGTTGCGCACGCGCGCCAGATAGGTGGTGCGCGGCCGCGTGTTCAGGTCCTCCAGCAGCGCATAATTCCGGTCCTGCGCCTTCAGGCGGGCTACGCGGCTCTTCGGATCATTTAGATTCCCGAACACCAGCGCCTCGGCCGGGCAGGCCTGCTGGCAGGCGGTCAGAATCTCTCCGTCGCGTAGTTCCCGGTCATTCTGTTTTTCCGCTTCGATCTTCGCCGCCTGGATGCGCTGCACGCAGTAGCTGCACTTCTCCATCACCCCGCGGCTCCGCACGCTCACATTGGGGTTGCGCGCCCCATAGAGACTCGGCGTGGTCCAATCCGAGAACAGCAGGAAGTTGAACCGCCGCACTTTGTATGGGCAGTTGTTTGAGCAGTACCGCGTGCCCACGCAGCGGTTGTACACCATCTCGTTGAGCCCCTCGGTGCTGTGCACCGTCGCACCCACCGGGCATACGCCCTCGCAGGGCGCGTTCTCGCAGTGCATGCACAATACGGGCTGGTAATACACTTCCGGATTCTTCAGGTCGCCCGCCTTCTGGTCGCGGTAATACGTATCCACACGGATCCAGTGCATCTCCCGCCCGCGCGAAACTTCTGTTTTCCCCACCACAGGGATGTTGTTTTCCGCCTGGCAGGCCACCACGCACGCCCCGCAGCCCACACAGCTCTGCAGGTCCACCGCCATGCCCCAGGAGTAGCCCTCGTACTTGAATCCCGGGTAGAGCGTCAGGCCCGCCGTTTTTTCTTGCTCCCCGTCCTTCGCGAATCCCGGGTTCTTCTGGAATTCCTCCAGCGTGGCCACGCGCACCAATTCCCGCTCATCAACCGCCTGACTCTCTTCCTCTACCCGGTGCCCTTCCTTATCAATTACGTGGTGGTGTTGCGTGGCCGCCAGCAAATCGGTATCGCCCGTCTTCTCAATGTGCATCCCGGATGCGATCCACATCGCCGACGACAGCCGCACCGCTCCGGCATCGAACCCCTGCAAATTGCCCACGCGGCCCGCGCGCGAACGCCCGTAACCCAGGTGCAGCGTTATGCAGTCGTCCGGCTGTCCCGGCAGTATCCAGGCCGGCGCCGTGACCGCAGCCTCTCGCGCCGCGCTGGTCAGCTTCAGGGCGTCGCCATTCGATACTCCGTTCAGCAGCTTGCTCGCTGTCGCCGGGCTCATGATCGCGGCGTTGTCCCACGTCAGCGTCGAAAACGGCTTGGGCAGCTCCTGGAGCCAGCCGTTGTTGGCGTACCGTCCGTCGAATACCGTCGGATCGGGCCGGAATATCACCTCCACGCCGGAGACGGCTGCCGGCGCAGGAGGCAGGCTCGCCAGGAGCGTGGCAGCAATCGGAGCAGGCTTTGCCGGCAAACCTGTCTGCGCTGCGACTCCGTCGTGCAGCGACGTCTCCCAATAGGCTTCAAATGCTTTCGGGTCCTTGATTCCCCTCTGTGTCTGCCAGTAATCGCGAACCAAATCGTGCGCCGTGCGTCCCGCCTTCCCCGTGATCTCCGCCACCAGTTCGTGCGGCGATTTCCCTTCGTAAAGCGGAGCGATCAGCGGCTGGATAAATGTCACCGTGCCGTCGTAGGCGCGCGCGTCGCTCCACGATTCCAGGAAGTGCGTCTCCGGAATGTGCCAGTGGCACTGCTCGGCCGTCTCCTCGTTGTAAAGCCCCATGTGGATACGCGTGCGCACGCCCAACAGGTGTTTCTTGAATTCGAAATCCGGCGGCGCCGAATACACCGGATTCGGGCCGAGGATGAACAGCAGGTCCACCTTCTTCGGGTCGTGCATGTCTTCCACGAGCGCGCGAAGCGATTCGAGCTGATTCACCGGTTCGGCTTCGATCGGATCCGTGTACTCCACCGTGCGGCCCGCGTTCCCCAGCTCCGCATTGATCGCGTGCGCCAGCGCGTGCACGGCCGCTGGCTGACATTCACCCGCGACCACCAGGCTTGTGCCCCGATGTGCCTGCAGATCCCGCACCAGTGCCAGAAGCCACTTTTCCGGAACGCCGGCCGGCACCGAAGCTCCCGCCAGCTTCACACCTACGGTGGCAGCCAGCGCGCGCGTGAACGGTTCGATTTCCGATGCGCGCAGCGGCAACCGGTGGTCCGCCATCGCCCCCGTATTCTGCGGCGTGGCTTCCACGGCATACAGCCGGTTCATCTTCGACTCGGGACCTTCGATCTTCCGCCGCGAAATGAACTCGCGCGCGTAGCGCACCGTTCCCGGCCCGCTGCGCACGAAATCGGAGTCCAGCGAGACCACCACGTCCGCGCGGTCGAAATGGTAGACGGTGTTCACATACCGGCCGAACGCTAGTCGCGCTCCCTCGCGGGCTCCGTCGCGCCCCGCCGGCTCCCACTGGTGCCACTTCGCTTCGGGATACATGGCCAGAAGCTCGCGAATTTGCGCTCCCAGCGTCGGCGAAATCACCGATTCGGTCAGCAGCCGCATTCCCGCGCCCCGCTGCCGTTTGCGGTCTTCCATCAACGGCTTCAGAAACGTGGTGAACGCCGCCCACGTGCTCACCCGCCCTTCTCGGACTACTACTGGAGAGCGGTCGGGGTCGTAGAACGTGAGGATGGCCGCCTGCGTGATTGCATCCGTCGCGCCCAGGCTGCCGGGATGCATCGTGTTCCCTTCGATCTTGGTGGGCCGCCCCATGTGGCTTTCCACCAGCACCCCGGCGGCCGCGCCGCCATGCGGCATCGCGGTGGCGTAGAACAGCGGCTTGCCCGGGACGATTTCTTCCGGCGCCACCACATACGGCACGATCTTTTCTTCCGGCAGCTTGGTGCATGCGCTCAGCCCCGCCAGCGCCGCCGACGCCGCCATGAACTTCAGCACGTCCCGCCGCGGCACCCCCTCCTCTTTCGCCGGATCGTGCGGAAATTCCTTTTCGAGGAACTCGCGATACTCCGGCGTCTCCGCCAGCTCGTCGAGGCTCTGCCAGAATCGCCGGCCGCCGCGTGAAGCGAGCGCCGCCCGCAGCGCGTCAAGATTCACGCCGCGCCTGCCGTTCCCGTTGTCGCCTTCGATCTTCATCTGCGGTCCCGCATTCCCCTCGCGCTTCGCTACCGATGGCACGTCGTGCAATTCGTCATCATCTGGCATTTTTTCAGGTGCGCGCAGTTCGCCGGGCTGGGAATGTGGTATTCCTTCACCACCAGTTGCGCGCCCAGCTCTTCCTGGTTTTCCGGCGGCTCATAGAGCGGCTTGAACAGGTCCTCCCGCCGCCGCACGAATTTCTCCGGGTTCCGGTGGCAATCCAGGCACCAGCTCATCTGCAGCGTGTTGGCCTTCCAGGTGAGCGGCATTTCGCCCACCGGCCCGTGGCAAGTGGTGCAGCCGACACCCTTGTGGATGTGAATGCTGTGATTGAAATAAACGAAGTCCGGCAGCGCGTTCACGCGAATCCATTCCAGCGACTTCCCCGACGCGTAGCTCGAGCGCACCGGCTCGAGCATCGAGCTGTTCGTCCAGATCTGCGAATGGCACGTCATGCACGTCTTCGTCGGCGGGATGCCCGCGAACGACGACTCCTCCACCGATGTGTGGCAGTAACGGCAATCAATCCCTAGTTCGCCCGCGTGGTGCCGGTGGCTGAACGGCACGGGCTGGTCCTTCGGCTGGTTCACGTCGGTGAAATAGGGCGAGGCGCTCAGCCCGTAGATCGCAAAGCTCAGCACCAGCAGCGAGAACACCGCGCCGTAAATGCTCACCCGCGCGATCGTGTTCGTGCTGGGATGGAAAATCTGCGCCATCGAATTCCCTCTACGCCCGCTCCCCCTGCCCGTTCACTTGCGTCCTCCGCCTTCTTCCTTCACCAGCCCGCGCATCTCCGAAATCGCGATCACCGGCAGGAACCGGATGAACAGGAAGAACAGCGTGAAGAACAGCCCCAGCGTCCCGACGTACGTGTAAATGTCCCATCTCGTCGGCCAGTACATCCCCCACGACGAGGGCAGAAAATCCCGGTGCAGGCTGGTCACCACGATCACAAACCGCTCCAGCCACATCCCCGTGTTCACCACCAGTGAAATCACGAACAGCAGCGAGACATTCGAGCGCGCCTTGCGCGACCACAGCACCTGGGGGATCGCGATGTTGCACGCAATCAGCGCCCAATAGAACGGCCAATACGGGCCCGTCCACCGGTTCAGCACCATGTACCGCTCGTATAGGTCGCCCGAATAAAACGCGGAAAACGTTTCCATCATGTAGCCGTAAGCCACAATCAGGCCCGTGGCCAGCATCACCTTCGCCATGTTGTCCAGGTGGCGCATGGTGACGAAATCTTCCAGCCCGTAATACTTTCGCAGCGGGATCGAAAGCGTCATCACCATCGCGAATCCGGAATAGATCGCCCCGGCGACGAAATACGGCGGGAAAATCGTGGTGTGCCAGCCCGGAATGATTCCGATGGCGAAGTCGAAACTCACCACCGTATGCACGGAAAGCACCAGCGGCGTGGCCAGCCCCGCGAGCAGCAGCGACGCCGTCTCGTAGCGGTGCCAGTGCACCGCCGACCCGCGCCAGCCCATGGCCAGAATCCCGTAAATCACCTGCCCGATCCGTTTTCGCGCACGGTCCCGCAGCGTCGCCAGGTCCGGGATCATCCCCACGAACCAGAACAGGAACGACACCGTCGCGTACGTCCCCACCGCGAACACGTCCCACACCAGCGGGCTGCGGAACTGCGGCCACGTGAACATCGTGTTGGGGTAAGGCGTCAGCCAGTAAAACAGCCACGGCCGGCCCATGTGCAGCAGCGGAAACGTTCCGGCGCACGCCACCGCGAAGATCGTCATCGCTTCCGCAAACCGGTTGATTGACGTCCGCCACTTTTGCCGCAACAGAAGCAGGATCGCGCTGATCAGCGTTCCCGCGTGGCCGATCCCCACCCACCAGACGAAATTAATGATTGCGAAGCCCCAGCCGACCGGGACATTGATTCCCCAGATCCCCACGCCCCACGCGAACAGCCAGGTGATCGCCAGGTTGAACAGCATCAGCAGCGAGAACGCGATCCCGAACCCCAGCCACCAGCCGCGCCGCGTCTTCTCGGTTAAAACGATCGCGCTGATTCGGTCGGTTACTGTGGCGAAAGAATGCCCGGGCTCAATAATGGGGGCGCTGTGCTCGGCCGACATGAATCGCTCAGGCTCCGGAACGCTGCCTCATGCCCGTCCCGTTCCCTGTCCGCGCGCATTCCCTAGATGAATACGCCGCGGGCAGTTTGCCTGCCTCGGGCAGGCCTTGCTCGTGCGATTTCGAAGACCCGCTCTTGCAGAATTTCTCTGTCGCTGGGAGGGACCGCCGGGACTGAGCATTCACGCGCGCAATGCCGCCGCCCGCTCCCGCGCGCGCCCTCCTCCCTGTCGAACGCGCGCCCTCTCGGGCGTCTTCACCGCGAATGCCGGGCACCTGAATTCGGGCAGTAGGATAAGACCTGAGGCCAGCGGAAGCAAGACGATTCCCGGCGTTTTTAACAGCTCTCTTTCGCCCACGACCGCGCCGGAAACTCCGTTACTGGCAGGTGAATAAAGAAAATCTAATTCGAGGAGGAAGGCGGCTTGGCCACTTCGTCGTCCGTCACGCTCACATTGTGGTGCAGCGTGGTGAAACGGAACTGCACATAGACTCCCGGCCCCTGCACGCTCCCTTTGAACGGATATTTGATCCCGTCCACGTCCCGGTAGTCATCCTGCCGGGATATCGTCGTGGGAGCCGGTGAAAGCGGGTTCTCAAAAAGATCGGTCCGGAACAGCAGACCGCTCTCCGCGTCGAAATACAGCAGCCGCGGATATCCTCCCGGCACGCATGCCTCCACCACATTTGCCAGCCGGCCGTCCGCGGTCTTCTGTCCCACCATCTTCGGGTGCGGATAGATTTTTGCCAGATCAATCTCTGAGTAAAAATCTGCCAGTGCCTGCCGGTCGGCCGCGCGAGAGCCCTCCAGGTCTTTCACTTTGCCGAGGCCATTCTGCTCCCAGCCCGTCTTGCCGTCGAATCCGTCGCGGTACGTGTAGCCATTCTCCAGCGTGGTTATCACAACCTCCTGGTTCGGCGCCCGCTCGTAAACCAGCATCGTTCCCGTCCCGTCGATTCCTTCAATCCGCACCGTTCCCCGCGAGACGCGCGAGGTCAGCTTTGCCCATGCCGCGCGCCCTCCCAAGACTTCCGCATAGCGCTCGAAGATCTGCGCCGCCGTCGGCGGTGCGGGCGTGCTCGGCTCTGCCGGTGACGTGCTCTGCTGCGCTGTGGGCGCCGTTGACTGGCTCTGCTGAGCGCCTGCGGGAGCCGCCAATTCGAGCCATGCGGCGGCAATCAGCGCTACGGACAGTAATGGGACGGCCGATTTCATTCCCGCCTCCCGCTTCGTGGATGCGAGCCTGCCCCTCCCGCATTTACACTTGACACCCTCGGGGCGCATCCCGAAGCTTTGGCTGGATTCTACTCCTGAATTGGCTCTGAAATTACAGTGACCGCGCAATCGGCAAACAGGAGCGTGCCATGAGTACACAGCCGGCTCGAATGCTGAGCCGCAGCCATAGGGATTCGCTCGTCCTGCTTCTCGCCTGGGCCGCGGGCAGCGTGGATGCCATCGGCTTCCTCGGCCTCGGCCACGTCTTCACCGCCAACATGACCGGCAATACCGTGCTCCTCGGCCTCAGCCTGGGCGAAGGGCGCAGCCTCGCTGCCCTCGCCAACGTAATCGCACTCGCTGGCTTTTCGCTCGGCGTTGCTCTTGGCGCTTTGATTGTCGAGCGCGACGGCAACAAAGGCGAATGGGATCGGCGCGTCACCTCCGCGCTATTTCTGGAGGCACTGATGCTCGCGGCCTTCACTTTCTTTTGGCATCTCACTCCGGGCGGCGCCGAACGCACCTCGGCGGCCCTCTACACTCTGATTGCGCTCTCAGCCGCGGCCATGGGAATTCAAAGCGCCGCCGTCCGCCGCCTGAATCTTCCTGGCGTTGCCACCACCTACGTCACAGGAACGATGACCAGCCTCCTTGCCGGCCTCACCGCTCGCCTCCACTCCGCACGGCCCGCTGCCGCGAAGAACCCTCCGCCGCCCGAATCTCAGCCCGCGAGCAAACACACGGCCCTGCAAGCTGGCGTGATCGTGATTTACGGCTTTTCCGCCCTGGCCAGCGGCTTCTTCCAGATCCATGTGCCGAGTCTGGTGGCAGTTACGCCGTTGTTCGCCATCTCCGTCGTGCTCCTCGCCGTCGGCTTCGCCCACCGTGGTCACGAGCAAGTCGCAAGCAGTAAGTGAAGGACGAAAACCTTGCCCGCCTTGTCGGGTGAGCTGGGAGGCCACTTCCGGAAGGCAGTTCTCCCTCTTGTCTCCCACTCGCCACTCGCCACTTCTTCAATGCCCGGGGTGGGGGTCGAACCCACACGTCCCTTTCGGGACACAGGATTTTAAGTCCCGTGCGTCTGCCTGTTCCGCCACCCGGGCCGATACCAATAAGCCTAATGTGTGGGTGGTGCTCCTCGCAAGGCAGTTGGCCCCATCGGGTGCGCCCGCTCCGACTGTGCCGGATATAAACGGAATAGACATCTTCTGGAAAATGCATACACCCCTGGATTTTCGCACTCAGCGAATGGTCACGGCAGGACGCCGAACCCTCTTGACAGGACAAACCGACGCGGGCCGCCTCTACGGCCTCACAAACCAGTCAGGGGACACGGCACGGGCGACGGCTGCCGGCAGATTGGCAAATGCCTCCACGCCGGCAGCGGCGAGAACTTGATGATGTGCAGGAGTTGACAGCGAGGAGCGTTGCGTTCAGTTCGCTTGCGAAATGCTATGGCCCATGCGTTTCCGAGCCACAAATACCATCCCGACACCAAGCAGCAGGAGGGCCACGGAGCCTGGCTCAGGGACGGTATTGAAATCCACGGAGCCGCTCCCAAAAGGCGTCCCGCCAGACGGGCCTAATTGAAACGTCGGCCCAGTGTTGGAAGAACCGTTGGTCACGTCCGTGATTACAAAATCCCAGCCGGTACCGTTCGTCCCAATGCTCCACATAAACGAGTCGGTCGGCGTATCCAAATTGTTTAGCGTAATGGTGAACGACTGGGAGAAGAACAAAACGGGAATGATCGGCCCCGGAAAGTTCACAGCCGGATCGGTCGGGACGGCCACACAGGACGTCGTGCACGTGAAGGTAGCGTCAAAGGAGTCCGCATAGGCGCTGCTCGCTACCAACGCCCCAACAAGTAACGCTAGAATCCACAGAGGCTTTCGCATCCCCGACCCCGACTCTGGGTGCACCGTTGAGACATGGCGCAGAATCCCCTCGTTGACCCTGCACTCTAGAGGCCAATCACCCTAAGCTGAAAATAAAGGATTTGCAAGCTCGAATCGCCCCAACAACCGCAAGGAATTGCACTCTTCGAGAAGCCCATCGGCGCTCCTGCCTCCCAGCAGGCCACGCCGCCCCCTAGCGGGCGCCACCGGCGGCAAGAATCCGCTTCAGCTCTTCGGTCCAGTTGATCACTACGCCCAAACTGCCGCCGTGCGGAGCGCGGCGCAACATGATAAACCGGCCGTCCGGTGTCACGTCGTAATTCGCGATCGAGATTCCCTGGCCAAAATCGTAATCGTCGGCAAACAGACCGGTCGGCTTCCCCAGGGCTGGTTCTGCGCCGCTCGCATTAAAGGTGACCGCCATCATCCGTTGGCCGTTCCGGTAATAGATTTCCTTGCCGGACCTGGCCCAGCGTCCCTGCACCCCTCCTCCCTCGGAAACCGTCCACGCTCGGTCCAGTGCAGGATATCGGCGGACATAGATTTCGGGTTCGCCCGAACCGTTCGACTGATAGAGCAGCCAGTGTCCGTCGGGAGAGAGCTGCGGCCCTCCGTCGTAAGCCGGTGTAACGATCAGCGGTTTCGGCGCAAACTTGCCGCTGATCGAAAGAAGAAAAATGTCGCCGCTCGTCTTCGGCTGAATCCGGACGGCGAGAATGCTGTCGCCATCGGGCCCCGGCGCGGACGGGTAGTCATAAGTTTCGCCCGACGCGACGGCGCCCGCGTTTCCGCTCCCGTCTGCCGCCGCCCAGAAGGGCACATCGAAGCG
>DASPSB010000266.1:0-7824 GCA_035624135.1 Candidatus Acidiferrales bacterium
AACGGCAGCTTCACGCTGCCGATGAAATTCACGCGCGAGTGGGCGTGGGAAAACACGTGGCTGGCGTGGACGATTTTCGCGCTGGGAGTGTTCCCGCCGCTGCTCACGCTTTCGACCGTGCCGCGGCTTGGCGAGGTGTATGCGGCGGCCGGAACGACGGCGATCCTGGTTCCGGCAGCGTGTGGCGCGGGCTGGGGCGTTTCGCAGGTATTCTTCGGGCTGGCGGTGGACGCGGTGGGAATTGCGCTCGCCTTTTCCGTGATTCTGGGAACCGCCGCTGCGGTAGGCAGCCTGATTCCGCTCTTCGACCAGCATCGCGACAAGGTGTTCACCAGTGGCGGGCTGCTGGTGCTGCTGGGGGTTGCGCTCGTGCTTGCGGGGGTGGGCGTGTGCGCTGTGGCGGGACGAAAACGCGAAGCGGCACTGGGGCAGGGCCCGACGGGAAAACCGTCGGTCTTGAAAGGATTGCTGTTCTGTTTGATCAGCGGACTAGGTTCGGCGCTGGTGAATCTGGGCCTGAACTACGGCAAACCTGTGGCCGATGCCGCGCTGAAGCTGGGTGTGGCGCGGCTATGGGCACCCAATGCGGTGTGGCTGCCGTTGATGTGCGCGGGTGGCGCGCCCAACCTGATTTATTGCATTTACCTGATGCGCAAGAACCGCACTGGAGGAAAATTCAGCGTGGGGGGCACGGGGCACTACTGGCTGCTCGCGGCGGTGATGGCGCTCTGTTGGTTCGGCAGCACGGTGATGTACGGCGTCTCTACGGTAAACCTGGGCGAGCTGGGCACAGTGCTGGCCTGGCCGTTGTTCATGTCGCTGATCGTGATTACGGCGAGTGTGTGGGGCGTGGTGACGGGCGAATGGAAGAACACGGGCCGGCAGCCCCTCACGGTGATGCTCGCGGGCGTTGGTGTGCTGGTGATCGCGGTTTTCGTTCTTTCCGCGGCGGGGCGGATTCTCCAGCACCATTCCAACTTTTGAAGCTAGAAGTGAGAAATGCAGATGAATTACTCCTATGTGCTACTGAGCCAGAGGGACGACAGGTTCTACATCGGGAGCACCGGCGACCTGCGCGAGCGATTGCAGCAACACCACGCCGGCCGAGTGGACTCCACGGCGCATCGCCGCCCGGTCCGGCTGGTCTACTACGAGGCGTGTCTGAACGTCCAGGACGCGCGCCGCCGCGAGAGATATCTAAAATCGGGACGGGGAGGACGATACCTCAAGCGGAGGCTGGCATCCTGGCTGTCGGAGATCAGATCCACCAAGTTGGAACGGCACGAGGAGGCATGATGCGCCGAGGATGGCAGATTGCGATATTCGTTGCATTCGGGGCGCTGGCCGCTCCGCAGGCGCGCGCGCAGGAAAAAGCGCCGGAGACGGCCGTCGAGAAAGCCGCGGCGCGGCTCCAGTCGCTGGTGCAGGTTGAGGTGGCTCCGATCCGCTATTCGAGTGCGGATGATGCGCATGCCGCTTCGTCCGATCTCGACGATTCCGCGTGGCTCCAGTGGCAGCCCCACATGGAATTTCCCGGCCAGTCCGTTTGGGTGCGCATGCGGTGGGAGGTGCCCGCGCAGGTGAACGGGTACGACATCCGCGGCGCGCGCCTCCGGCTTTCGCTCGACGCCTACAACGCCGACACGGTGCGCGCCTTCGTGGACGGCGTGGCGCTGGCGGAAGAGGAAGAAGGCGACCCGTGGCTGCTCTCCGAGCATGCCCAGCCGGGGCAGCGGTTCGTAATCGCCGTTCACGCCGACTGGAATCTTTGGAAGTGGACATTCCGCAGAGCGAAGATCCTGGTGGATTTGCCGCCCGGGCGTCCCGAACCCGGCATGCTCGGGCAGGAATTTCTCGTTTCGGAAGCGATGATCCGCGGCCTGGCACCGAAGGATGCAGAGCGCGCCGGCCAACTCGATGCCGCGGTGGGCGCGGTGGACTGGGCGGCGCTGTCGCGCGGGGATCAGGGGGCATTCGACCGCTCGCTCGAGGCCGCACGCACCGCGCTCGAGCCTGTGCGGCAGTGGATGCAGAGCTACACGATCCACGCCGCGGGAAATTCGCATATCGATATGGGCTGGCTGTGGCCTTCGAGCGAGACCACGATGGTCGTAGAGCACACCTGGTCGAGCGCGCTCCATCTGATGCGCGAATTTCCAGGGCTCACCTACACGCATTCCACCGCTTCCGCGTATGAATGGATGGAGGAGAAATATCCGGAGCTGTTCGAAGAGATTCGCCGGCGCGTAAAGGAAGGCCGGTGGGAAATCATCGGAGGGATGTGGGTCGAGCCGGACCTGAACATGCCGGACGGTGAATCACTGGTGCGCCAGTTACTGCTGGGCAAACGTTATTTCCAGCAAAAATTCGGCGTGGATGTGCGTACCGGCTGGAATCCGGATTCGTTCGGGTACAACTGGCAGTTGCCGCAGATCTACAAGAAATCGGGCGTGGATTTCTTTGTAACGCAAAAGATGCAGTGGAACGACACGACGAAGCCGCCGCACAAACTGTTCTGGTGGCAATCGCCCGACGGCAGCCGCGTGCTCACGTATTTTCCGCACGACTACGCGAATCCGATCCATCCGGTGGCGATCGCAAAGGACCTCGCCGCCTACGTGCCCGACATGCACTATCCCGACATGCTTTATCTGTTCGGGGTGGGCGACCATGGCGGCGGGCCCACGCGCGACATGCTGGAGACGGCCGAGCGCTGGCAGCACGACGCCGTCTATCCGAAACTCGAGTTCGGGGCCGCGCAACCGTGGTTTGACGAGCTGGCGAAGAAGGCGCCCTCGCTCAATCTGCCCGTCTGGAACAGTGAGCTCTATTTCCAGTATCACCGCGGCGTCTTCACAACCCAGGCGGAAACGAAAAAGGGCAACCGGCGCAGCGAGGAGCTGATGCTTGCCGCCGAAAAATTCTCCTCCCTCGCCGCGCTCCAGGGCGTTCCCTATCCCGCCGACGATTTCCGCGTGGCATGGAAAAAAATCCTGTTCAACCAGTTCCACGACATCGCCGCCGGGTCCGGCATCTCCGTCCTCTATAAGGACGCGGCGCGGGATTACGCGGAAGTGCGCCGCATCGGCGGCGAGCATCTCGAGTCGGCCCTGGCCGCCATCGTCTCGCAGGTGAACACGCAGGGCAGCGGCGCAGCGATTGTGATTTTCAATCCGCTGTCGTGGACGCGCTCCGGCGTGGTTGAAGCCGAGGTGCAATTGCCCGCGACGGCAGCGCGCGTGCGCGTGGTGGATACGTCGGGAAAACCGGTGATCGCGCAAAAGCTTTCGAAAAACGCCTCCGGACCGACGCGCATCCGCTTCCTAGCCGAAGATGTGCCCTCGGTGGGATACAAAATCTATCGGGTCCTTCCCGCTGTGACCACTCCGGCTCCGGTGACCGGCCTGAAGGCCGGGCCCGATTTCGTGGAGAACGAATTTTTGCGCGTGCGCGTGGACGCAAAGACCGGCTGCATCACCAGCCTCTTCGACAAGCAGAGCCAGTGGGAGTCAGTGCCCGCGGGCGGGTGCGCCAACGAACTCCAGACCTTTGTGGACAAACCGAAAGCGTGGGACGCGTGGAACATCGACGCGGATTTTGAGGACCACCAGTGGCATTTGGATCAGGCGGATTCCGTCGAACTGGTGGAGCGTGGCCCGCTTCGTGCGGTGCTGCGCGTGAAAAAACACTTCCAGAACTCCACCTTCGATCAGGACATCACGGTCTATCCGCGCATCCGCCGCGTGGACGTGCGCATGACCGCGGACTGGCACGAAAAGCACATCCTGCTAAAGGCCGCGTTTCCCGTGGCCGTCGAATCGGAAAAGGCGAGCTACGAAATTCCGTTCGGCAGTATCGAGCGGCCCACGACGCGGCGAACGCCCGAGGAGCGCGCGCAGTTCGAGGTGCCTGCGCTGCGCTGGGCCGACCTCTCTGACGCGAAGCACGGCCTCTCGTTGCTGAACGATTCCAAGTATGGGTACGACGCGCATGGCAACGTGGTGCGGCTGAGCCTGCTGCGTTCGCCGGAGTGGCCCGATCCCCACGCGGACGAGGGGACGCATGAATTTACCTACTCTCTGATTCCGCACGCAGGCGACTGGCGCGAGGCGGGAACGGAACGCGCCGCCTACGAACTGAACTCCGGTGTGCGCGCAGTCGCGGCGCCGAGCCACGCCGGAACGCTTCCGGCCGTGCATTCCTTTGTCGGGCTGGAGCCGGCGAATCTACTGCTCACGGCGATGAAGCAGGCGGAGGACGGGACGGATTTGATTCTGCGGTTTTATGAGTTTGCCGGGCAGAAAACCACGGCGCGGATTACGCTCCCGCCAGGAGTGGAAGGAGTGTGGGACGCGAACCTGATGGAGCAGCCCGGAGAAAAACTGACATCGGACGGAAAAACGGTTGCCGTGGAGGTGAAGCCCTACGAGATCAAGACGCTGCGGCTGCATTTCCACGCGCCCGCAGGGCAGGAGTCGCCCTGATCTCGCACTCCCGCGGAAACGTGTGCTGTCGTGAAATTTCAGATCTCGATTTTCGCACTGCTGGTTATTTTCACCGCAAGAACTGCTGTCGCGCAGCCTCGCCCCGAGGATCAGGCTGCCGCGGTGCTGTTTTGGGAAGATGGGTTTCCATCAGCGGATACGCCTTCGCCCGCGCGCGCGGATCTCGTCGCGCGTTTGCCCGGAGCGCGCGTGGTCTCGGCCGAAGCGCTCGCAACGGCGCTGGATGATCCCTCTACACGGCTGCTCGTTCTGCCCTATGGCTCCGCGTTCCCGGAAAACGAATGGCCCGCAATTCTCAAATTCCTGGAACGCGGTGGAAACCTGCTGGTACTGGGCGGCAAGCCATTCACTCGGCCTGCGCGCAAAATTGACGGCAGATGGGATTTGCGGCCTGCGCGAATTTCGTTTGCTGAAAAACTATTCATCAACGATTACCAGGAAACGCCGGGCTCCCGTGGCCTCGAATTCCAACCCAACCCTGCGGCCGCGCCGCTCGCGGCTCCGGCATTTCCCTGGAACCGCGGGTTCAGCTCGACAATTCGGCTGACCGATGAGGACCTGTACCCGCGCGAAGGCTCGGCGGGAACGATTGACGCACGTCTCGTGCCGCTGGTTTGGGGCAGTTCGGGAGGCCAGCGGCTGAGCGCGCCGCTGGTCCGCATCGATCATTTGAAAAACCGCTTCGCCGGAGGCCGCTGGATTTTTCTGGCGTGCGAACTCCCGAGTGGGTTCTTTGCGAGCGAGCCGGCGCGAATGCTGATTCCTGCGCTCGCGCGCAATGCGCTGGACGGCGCCGAGGATTTTGCCGTTCGGCCATCTTGGCCGCTCTTTTTGCCCGGCGAACCGCCGACATTTTCCGTGCACTGGATGCGCTTCGAGGGCCGCCCTCAGCCAGCGCGCCTCGCTGTCGAACTCTCGCTGGGCGGCAATTTGGTGCAGCAAAAAGAAGTCCCGCTCGATGCCCGCGTTTTTCCCTTCTCGATGCAGTTCTCGCTGCCCGCCGGCGAGCGCACTGGCCTGCACGAACTGACGGCGCGTCTTTATATCGGCGATGAGCTGCACGCCGTCTATCGCACCGGCTACTGGCTGCAGGACCAGGATGCACTGCGCTCCGGGCCGGCCGTGGGCGTGCAAGGCGATTATTTTGTCGAAGACGGCCGCAGCGAACTCGTCGCGGGAACCACGTACATGGCCAGCGACGTGCAGCGCGAATTTTTCATCGATCCCAATCCGTACGTCTGGGACCACGACATGGCCGAAATTCGCGCTGCGGGATTCAACATGCTGCGCACGGGCTGGTGGACCGGCTGGGACCAGGTGATGAAAGAGAGCGGCGTGGTCCGCGAAGACGCGCTGCGCACGCTGGAGGCTTTCCTGCTTACGGCGCGGGCGCACGAGCTGCCCGTGCAATTCACGATTTTCGCGTTCGCGCCGGAAGTGCTGGGCGGCGGGAATCCGTATCTTGATCCGGAGGCGCTGCGCCGCCAGCACGAACTCGTGCTCGCGCTCATGGGGCGTTTTCGCGATGTTCCCTACCTTATCTGGGACCTCATCAACGAGCCGAGCTTTTCGAATCCGCATCACCTGTGGGCAACGCGGCCCAATGGCGACGCGAGGGAACGCCAGGCGTGGAGCGATTGGCTTGCGCGGCGCTACCCATCGCGCGAAGCGCTCGAAGAGGCCTGGAAAATCACGCCGCTCGCGCCGGACGAACTGCCTCCGCTGCCCGACGAGGGCGAGTTTTCCTACAGCGCGCCGCAACGCACCATGCAAGGCAGCAACGCGCTCAAAGCGCCCGACTATTTTCTCTTTGCGCAGGAGGAGTTCGCCCGCTGGGCGCAGGAATTGCGCGACGCGATCCGCGCAACGGGCAGCCGCCAGCTCATCACTGTCGGACAGGACGAAGGCGGAGGCCGCGACCGTCCATCACCGGCGTTCTTCGCCCCCGCGGTCGACTTCACCACGACTCATCCCTGGTGGCAGAACGACGCGCTTCTCTGGGATTCGCTGGTCGCGAAACAGCCGGGCAAACCGATGCTCGTGCAGGAAGTGGGCGTCGCGCGCGATCTCGAAATCGACGCGAGTGAACACTACACCCCTGAGCAAAAAGCCGCCCTGCTCGAGCGCAAACTGGCCATCGCCGCCGCCACCGGCGCGGGCGGGATCGAGTGGCTCTGGAATACCAACGCCTACATGCGCAACGACAACGAAGCGGCCATCGGCGCGGTGCGCGTGGATGGAACGGAAAAACCCGAGGCGGGCGTGCTGCGGCGGTTCGCTGCGTTTGCGGCGGCCACGCGCGGGCTGCTCTCCGATGCGGAGCCGCCGCAGGTGGCCATCGTGACTTCGCAGGCGCTGCAATACTCGGCGCTGAACTGGCTTGGGCTCGACGCACAGATGCGGGCGGTGCGCGCGCTCGAATACGGCTGCCGCATTCCGGCCGTAATGGTGGCGGAAAATCACCTCGCACAATTGGGCAGGCCACGGCTTGTGATTTTGCCCTCGCCGCATGCCCTGAGCGACGAAGCCTGGACGCATCTGGTGGAATACGTGCGCGCAGGCGGAACGCTATTGATCACCGGCTCTGTGGAGCGGGATCCACATTGGCGGATAACGCAGCGTCTGCGCGCGCTGGGGCTCGACGCAGCACCGCAGCCGCTCACCTTCCACGAGGCGGAGCTGGATTTGGATGGCACACGGATTCCGCTTTCGTTTGCGTTCGATCGGCAGCAATTTGCCGAAGCGCTGGCCACGCCCGATGGCCGAACAGTGCACGAGCTAGGGGTTGGAAACGGAAGACTGCTCGTCGCGAATCTTCCTGCCGAGCTGGCGGAATCGCTCGAGCCAGCCGTCGCACTGTATCGCTGGGCATTGGCGAAACTCGGAATCGCTTCGCCCTTCACCAGCACGCTTCCTTCCGCGGGCGTGCTGGTGCGACGTTCCGTTTTCCGCGAGGCGCTGCTCTATTTATTTGTCTCGGAGAGCGCGCAAGAGGAACAAATCGCGATGCGTGACTCCGAGACGGGAGCAAAGTTCGAGTTGCGCCTGGCCTCGCGGCGGGCGCGCCTTGTTTTGCTCGACCGGCGATCGGACAAAGTGCTCGCGGAGTTTGGAACTGACTGAGCGCTCGAATCGCACGAGCAGGAGGGGCAACGCTCAGGCCTGGAGATACCAGGGCACGTTGATGAGCACGATGCGCGGGCTGCCCTTGAGCAGCAGAAAGGCCTTCAACAGCTCGGCGCGCTGGTTGTGCAGGGGATAGTGATACCAATGCCTCTCGACCAGCTCCGGAACGATCACGGCAATCTGCCGGCCGGGA
>DASPSB010000276.1:0-3796 GCA_035624135.1 Candidatus Acidiferrales bacterium
ACGGATGAAGGATTCGCTGCAGCAAGTGCATTCCTGGAAATGGAGCCAGACGACCGGGGGACGGGCTTTGGAATCGAAGGCCTGGACGACGGCGGGAAATGCCGAGGTCTCGATGCCCGCCAGCATGGCGGCGTAACTGCAGAAGCGCAGGAACTCGCGGCGCTCGTACCCTTTTGTTTGCATCGATTCCCAAATGGTGGAAGTGGACTGGCTCATAGGCCCTCCCCTGGGTCGCGGAATCGGATGGTGGCAACTCGTTATGCAGCTCCCAGAGCCCGCGGCGGCGTGTTTTGCGTTCCAGTCATTGCTGCGGACAAGCGAGACGCCCAATCTGATGAAACTCGCAACAATCTATTGCCGGCCAAATGCGAAGTATGTGTCCCGTATCACGGCTACCTGTGACCAAGGTCACGGGGGCGGCGCACTTTTGGCTTACAATCTCTCCGTCATGATTGGCTTGATTTCCGTGATCGCCCTCGGGTTCTTCCTCGGGATGCGCCATGCGACCGACCCCGACCACGTGATCGCCGTCTCCACGATCGTTGCCCGGCATCGTTCGCTCTCCCACGCCGCGCTCATTGGCGCGCTCTGGGGCGTGGGCCACACAATCACGATTCTTGCCGTGGGCAGCGGGATTGTGGTGTTCGGCTGGGTGATTCCGGCGCGCGTCGGCCTTTCCATGGAGTTCTCTGTCGGCCTGATGCTGGTCCTTCTGGGCGTGTTGAACCTTTCCGGCCTGTGGCAGTGGATGACTGCGTCGCTCGCGCCCTACGCACCGCAGATGCACGGCGCCATTCATTCCCACGCGCATGCGCACGGCGACTACGTGCATACACATCCGCACGGGCACGAGCCGGAAGCGCATCCTCACGATCCAGCGCACACCCCATTGGGCTGGTTCGATCGGCACTTCCGGCAATTGGGCTTCTATCAGGCGGCACGACCGCTCGTCGTTGGTCTCGTTCACGGCCTGGCCGGGTCGGCCGCAATCGCGCTGCTTGTGCTCACCACAATCCGGAATCCGAAGTGGGCCATTGCTTATCTCTTCGTTTTCGGACTCGGCACTGTGGCGGGAATGATGCTTATCACCGGCTTTCTGGCGGTGCCGTTCAGTCTATCGAGCCGCAAGTTCGCGCGCCTGAATTCGGGATTGCGCCTGGCTTCAGGCGTGATCAGCCTGTGTTTCGGTCTGTATTTGGTTTACCAGATTGGATTTGTGAACGGCCTGCTCAGCGACCATCCGCAGTGGACGCCACGATGAATTAGAAAGCGGGATGCGCTCCGACCGGTGCTGGTACCAGACCTTTGAGGCTGGAGCCGAGGGAGAGATTTGAACTCTCGACCTGCCGATTACGAATCGGCTGCTCTACCACTGAGCTACCTCGGCGTTCAGTTCATTCTACTATAGGAGGCCTTCGCCGCCCTTGCGGACCATCCCTTCCGGTGTGCAACGCTTTTCTCCTCACTTCATCGCTGCGATTCCCCGGATACAGAAAGCGGAAGTAAGATACCGCCGCGGTTAACGCGACGCCATTCCATCGGGCTCGCGCGCAAGCCGGGACTGATCTTTCCCGAGGGAGGGCTTATGAGCCTGACAGTCCAGTGTCCGTGGGCCGTATTATTCCTCATTTGCGGAATGGCCGTCGCCGCGAACGCACAGGCCGACAGCCAGCAAAGCGAATCGCAGCCTCCTGCGGAGACCTCCTCGCTCCTGGACGCCCTGCATCGGGCCGGCAAAAAGCCGCTCCACATTTTTTACGTGCACGGCATGTCTGCCGAAGGGGCGAGCGCGTCCGCGGATTTCCAGAATAATCTCTGCAAGCACCTGCGGGGATGCCGGCCGGCAGGAAAGCCTGCGCGCGAGTACGCGGATTTCGGCTCGTTTCAGCCGAACGCACCGGCACCGCCGCTCGATTACCTGGGTGAATCCATCTGGCGCGATTCGCGCGAATGGAGCGCCTCCGATCCATTTGTAGACCATTACGTCCTGAGGCGTGATCCCGACGGACCCGTGATTGTCCACGAAATCAACTGGTGGCCGCTGGTTTTTCCGTTGAAGTGCCGCAAGATCATGGCCGGCGAGGCAAATCTCGCCGGCCCCTCAAAGCACTACCTCGAACTCTGCTCGAAGAGCGTCGAGGATCCGGATCATCCCGGCCGCTTCCAGAGCTATGCATGGATCACTCCCGAGGAAGTCACGAAATTGATGGCCAAACCTGCCCGCGGGGCCCTGCTCAACCGCTCCTTGAAGAGTTCCCTGATGGATTGGGGATTTTCCGACGCTCTGATGGCGGTGGGCCCGCTGCGCAAATTCCTCCAGGAAGGAATCCTGGATTTAATCTTCAAGTCGGTGCGCTTCCAACCAAACGGGCAGCCCTCCGACATCTGGGAACAGGCTGGAGCGGAGGCGCCGGAATACGTCATCATTTCGCACAGCCTGGGGAGTTATCTGGTGCTATCCCTGCTGGATAGTGTCGACGTGCAAACGAAAGCACCTCTCCAGCCCCGGCCTCACGCTGCGCGGCACGTGTTCGAACGGACGTCTCTGATTTATTTTCTTGCCAATCAGATTCCGCTGCTGGAGCTGGCCGGCCTGAGCGGCGGTCCGGAAGCGTTCCACGACTACCAAAGCTGGATCATCCATTGGCGGGATTTGCGCCTAAGCCCGAAGATCGAGCCGCAGATCATGGCCTGGAGCGATCCAAGCGATTTGCTCAGCTTCCATATCCCGGAAATCAAAGGTGTAACGATCCGGAATCTGGAAATTCAGAACGCGATTCACTGGCTATGGCTGTTCGAATGGCCGACGTCGGCGCACACCAATTACGCGAAGAAAAGAGAGGTCATCAAGGTCATGCTGGGGGCCACCGCGAAGGAGTGACGCGCGACAGACCGCGTGCGGGCCTTGTTCCGTTCCATTTGCCGGCTTCAGCGCGAGATGGGATAGAGCAGCCAGGCGATCAGGATCGCGCCGCCCACGAACATCACGAATGTTTTCAGTGCGTAGATGAGCCGCTCGCGGTTTGTGGGACGCGAGTGGAAGGCCAGCGTCGCGGAAGCGGCGGCGGCGAACAGCGTCATCGCGGCGAAATGACTGATGCTGGGCATGGGAGCTCTAGCTCTTCCTTCCGGTGCCGATGGCGTAGGCGTCGAAGGCGCACAGCAGATTGAGCGCGCCGGCGGCGGCGAAAAACCGCGTGCCGTAATCGCCCGCCGCACGGGAAACATCCGGGACGGTGTGGAGCGATTGCGCCGCGGGATAGAGAATGCCCGCGCCCAGGTCGGCAAAGAATCCAAGCCATTCAAAGGCGTCGGCGGCCTGTGCATCGAAGATTTTTCCGTGCAGCCAAACACCCGCGGCCGCGAGCGCCACGGTGGAAACCAGGAACACTCCCGCGCGAGTCCATCGGCGCAGCAGCGCGTGACCCAGCCCGGGCACGAGCCAACCGGCCACAAACGCCGCCGCGCCCCAGAGCCAGGAGCCCCGCGGCGCCCGGTTCGACCCCGAGTCCGTTGGCTGTGTCATTCTTCCCTAATCCGGAGAGGGCGCAGCAAGCAGCGCCTCTACGATGCGAGCAGCGGCAGGATTTCCCGCAGACGGCCCCCGTGGTCCCCGCGTCGCGCTCGTCCACATACACGTTTACTTCGGTGCGCACGCCAAACTCCGGAAAATAAATTCCCGGCTCGATGGAAAAACACGTGTGCGGCAGAATCCGGCGTACGTCGTGGATTTCCAGGTCGTCCATATTCGCGCCGGCCCCATGGACGTCGCGGCCGATGCTGTGCCCGGTGCGAT
>DASPSB010000316.1:0-6062 GCA_035624135.1 Candidatus Acidiferrales bacterium
TCCCGTAGAATGTGCACTTACGAGACCCCTCCTAGAACCCTCATTCCTAAGTCTTTTAGTTTCTGCAGATACAAAAGTGCCTCGCATCTGCACATTCTAAAGCTACTTAAAATGCCGTCTTTTCAACATGCCCACTCTTCACATCCCATAACTCGTTCAGAATGTGCACTTGCAAAAGTACGGGGGAGGGGGGTCGATACCCCTGCCTTTGAAGCAGAAGGTACGCATTCGCCGAACTCACTCCGAGTCGTTCGCAGCCCGATCTTTGTTTTCATATTCTTACAAACTCATTTTCGCCCATCTCCTTTTTCCCCAAGCGATTACGCACTCCCAGGTGGGTGGGGGGTGCCAATTTCTAACCCCTGCCGTTTCATGCGCTTCCACACCGACCCGTATTCCTTCCTCTTCAATCGTTCCGCTCGTGCGCCACAGTTCGCACGCGTCACAATCGTCTCCCGGTCAACGACGCTTCCGTCGCGTCAACCGCAAGAAACATTTCAGAAATTGCATTCCGACTCTTTTCTTCACTCGCCACTCGCGCGTTCTTCGCGTCCCGAGCGAAGCCGAGGGGCCACTTCCCCAAAGCCGCCACCTACCGCATGGTATAGTTGGCCATCCGACGGGCCGAGCGCCCAAATGACAAGGATCCGCATTTCCGGCGTGCAGTACCTGAACACGGCCCCGCTCGTGTGGGGTTTCACGCACGGCCCGCTCGCCGGCAAATACGACCTCACCTTCACTCTGCCTTCCCAGTGCGCCGAACAACTGGCTCGTGGCGAAGCCGACGTCGCCATCCTGCCCGCTATCGAATGCCAGCGAATTCCCAACCTCGTCGTCCTGCCGGGAATGGCGATTGCTTCGAAGCATGCCGTGCGCAGTCTGCTCGTGATTTCGCGGGTGCCAATCGAGGAAGTCCAGCGGCTGGCGCTGGATACGAGTTCGCGGGCCACCGCCGCGCTGGTGCGCCTGCTCGCTGCCGGATGGTGGGGCCGTCGCGGCGCGCGCATCACCTTTTCCAGTGCGCCGCCCGATCTCGAGACCATGCTCACCGAATGCGATGCCGCGCTCATCATCGGCGACCCCGCGCTCCGGCTGGCGGAGCGGCATGACGCGGGCCAACCGTTGTGGGCACGGAAGGCGCGCCTCCACGTTTACGACGTGATTTCCGAGTGGCGCGCCTGGACCGGCCTTCCAGCCGTCCTCGCCTTGTGGGCCGCGCGCCGCGACGTGCTGCGCTCCGGCGAATCCCGGGATTTCGGGACCGAACTCGTCGCCGATTTCCAGGCCTCGAAAGAATACGGGCTGGCTCACGTTCCGGAGATCGCCGCGAATGCTGCGGCGACGCTCGGTCTCCCTCAGGCGCATCTGGAAACCTATTTGCTCGAAAATATCGACTACTCACTCGACGACGAGAATCGCATGGGCCTGGAGCTCTATTTCCAGAAGGCGGCCGATGCCGGAATCGTGCCGGTGAATCAGCCGCTGATGTATGCAAAGTCAGCGCCGAGTGCCGCGTGGCGTGTGACGAGCGCGGGAGAAAGACAGTAACAAATGGGCCTTACGCAACAGGAAGCGCTGGATTGGCTGGCGTCGGACGACCTGCTCGGTCTGGGCATGGCGGCGCAGTCCGTGCGCAACCGCAAAACCGATCCGCGTGTCGCCACCTACCAGATCGATCGCAACATCAACTACACGAATTTCTGCACCGAGTACTGCTCCTTCTGCGCCTTCTACCGGCCCATGGGCTCGAATGAAGGCTACATCCGCACGCTGCCGGAAATCTGCGAAAAAATCGACGAAATGCTGGAGCTGGGCGGCACGGGGATTTTGCTGCAGGGCGGCCTGCACGCCGATCTGAAGATCGAATGGTACGAGGACCTGCTGCGGGCGCTCCGCTCGCGCTACCCGCAGGTACACCTGCACTGTTTTTCCGCGCCGGAAATCATCAACATCGCGGAACTCTCCGGGTTAACGCTGCGCGACACCATCGCGCGCCTGCGCGATGCCGGGCTGGCCTCGATTCCCGGCGGCGGAGCGGAAATTCTGGACGACGAGGTGCGCCGGCGCATTTCGCGGCTGAAATGCACCTCTGACGAATGGGAGCAGGTGCATCAGACCGCGCATGCTCTGGGCCTGCGCACGACGGCCACCATGATGTTCGGCTGCGGCGAGGAGCTGCGCCACCGCATCAACCATCTCGAGCGCGTGCGCCGCCTTCAGGAAGATACCGGCGGGTTCACGGCCTTCATTCCCTGGATCTTCGCGCCAGAAAACACTTCGCTCGGAAGGAAACAGAAGGAAACCACCGCGGTGGATTACCTGAAGACGCTGGCCGTGAGCCGCCTCTATCTCGACAATATCGACCATATCCAGACGAGCTGGCTGACGCCCGGAATCAAAGTATGCCAGGTAGGGCTGCAATTCGGCGCGGACGACGTGGGCAGCATCCTGATCGAAGAAAACGTCGTATACGCCGCCGGCGTCCGCAACCGCACGAACGAAGCGGAGTTGCGGCGCATCATCAGCGACGCCGGATACATTCCCGCGCAGCGGGATACGCTCTACCGCTCTTACGTTTTGAAGAATTGAGGCCGCTCTCCGCGGAAATCCCCGTCATGCCACGCAGCTTCCTGTGGAATCGTGCATCGGCCCTTTGCGCTACGGCGCTCGCGATGTGTCTCGTCTGGCCCACCGCGGGATTTGCCCAGCGCAGGAAAGAATTTGTAACGCCCACTCCTCTCGCGTCCGGCAGCACTCTGATTTTGGGTTTTCTCGGCAGTGGCGAGAGAGTGCCGGATGCGGACATGCCGGTGCTATTGCTCGCCCAACGTCTGCGTGCGCTCGAACTTTCCGGCGTGTACGTCGAGACGGCTGAATACTCGCGGCGTGGCGCCGCGCTCAAACTGATTGACGCCGCATCAGGACGCGACGAGAAGGGGCGCTGCGCTGGCGATGGCTGCCGCGAGATTCGCATCCTTCTTTATGGGCGCGGGGCCGGCGCGGAAGCAGTGGTAAAACTGGCTCACGAGTTGAAACAGCGCAATCTGCCCGTGGCGCTGGCCGTCGAGGTGGACAGCGCAGCCACGCAGGACGAGATGATTCCTGCCAACGTCGTGCGGGCCGCGAGTCTCTACGGAACGCATCGCTTGTCGCTGCGCGGGCGGACGAAGATCCGCGCGGAAGACCCCGGGAAAACGAACATTCTGGGCAATTTGCAGTTTACGGAAGCAGGCAGATGGGTGGACCTGTCCAGTCTGGCGGAGGAGCCGGACCTGAGCCCGCACAAGCCCGATGACGATTCGGAATCCGACCCGCAGGTGTGGAATCGCGTGGAGGATTACATTCTGGACGAGTTGCATCGCGCCGGAATTCCGGGAGCGCCGGCGCCCCCGCATTGACGCGCTCGTGCCGGCGGCTACTCGCGGCGCGGGGCAGGTGGATTCACAGTGAGGATGACCTCAGCACCTTCGGGCAGATCCAGCGGTTCGACGGGCACCAGCACGCCTCCGCGCACGTGCGCACGCAGGGTAGCTTCCCGCGAACGCACGGGTCTGCTTTCGTCCCGGGGCCTGTGGACCGGTTTTCGGTCGTTGGTCCGCTCCCCGTCGAGTGCGGCATTGACCAGGTGGTCCGCTTCGCGGTTTTTCTCGCGCGGGACGTGCGCGATTTCGAAGAATTCGAATTCACGCGCGAGTTTGAGCGCGCGTTCGTGCAGCGGCTTCAGGTCGGGGCTCTTGACCCGGTACCGGCCCTGCATCTGCTGCACGAGCAATTCGGAATCGCTTTCGACGCGCAGGCGGCTGATGCCGCGTTCGCGCGCGGCGTCGAGCGCGGCAATCAGGCCGAAGTATTCAGCCACGTTATTGGTGGCGTGGCCGATGCGTTTGCCGGTGGCGAGCAGAGTCGTTCCGCCGGGGTCGCGCAAGAAGATTCCGTAGGCGGCCGGGCCGGGATTGCCCCGCGCTCCGCCGTCGATGTTGGCAACGACGGCCCCTCGTGCGGATGCAGTGGAAGCGGACTCGGAAAACAGTCCTGCGGATCGCACGGCGGGTTTCTTCGGAGGGCTCATGACGCGGCGGGCGCGCGGTTCATTCCTGGGCGGCATCCTGCGCCGCCGTGCGCTCCGCGACGGCTGCGGCCGGAGCCGCGGCAGCCGCAGCGTCGCAATAAAGCATGCGGCCGCAGGATTCGCATTGCACGATCTCCTCATTCTCCGGACGCATCAACCGCTGCACGATGTGGGGCCGGAGGTGCACGCGGCAGCCGGAGCAGGTTTCGCCGTCGAGCAGGGCCACGGCCATGCCATGATGCCGCGGGGCGTACGTGCGGAAGCGCTCGAGGAGCGCGGACGGAACGGCGGAGGCTTCGCGGTCGCGTTCGGCGCGCAGCGCGGATTGCTGCTCGATGAGCTTGGAGCTCTCGGCTTCGACAGTTTGTTTCTCTGTTTTGGCGGTGGCTTCGGCTTCGGACAGCGCCTTCTCCCCGAATTTCACCTGGCGGTCGTGCTCCTCGCCGGCGACCATGTGTTCGAGAACGGCGTCTTCGGCCTTGCGGATTTCGTTTTCCGCGGTTTCGATTTCGTGGACGAGCGCGCGATAGGCTTCGTTGGTTTTCACCTGCGCGGTCTGGTCCTTGTACTTGCGGACTTTTTCCTTCCAGGACTCGACGTCGAGCTCAAGCTTCTTGCGGTCCTTGAGGCTGGAGGAATGGGCCTCGCGCGTTTTGGCGAGTACGGCGCGCGCGCCCTCCACCTGCGCGTCGATTTCCGCGATGCGGCGAGGAAAACGCGCGATTTCGGCGGCCAGCTCAGCCAGCTTCAAATCGATTGTCTGGACCTGCAACAGCTCTTTCAGGCCGGGATGCATCACGGAAATTCTAGCACACGGGTTCCAGGAGAACCGCGGGAGAGGAGCAGCTATGGGATGGCGTGGACCTCCATGGACTGGTCGATCATGAAACCCGAAGGAGGCGGAGTGAGCGGCCCGGAGTACCGCGCGGTGACGGTAAACCCGCCCGCCTGCGCATCCACGGAGTACGTGTAGCCGTCGCGGCCGGAACGGGTCATCGTCAAAGCACCGCTGGAGGTCAGGTCGCTGAGCGAGGCATAAGAACCGTGCTCGGCGAACCAGGCGCGCTCAGCCTGGGCGATGGCGATGAGATCGTTCCTGACGCCACTGGTGCTGATTGCCGAGACGGGAGTGCCGCCGCCTGCTTCTTTGGGGAGCGTCTGCACGAGGAAGTTGCGGTAAATCAGATAGCCGATTACGAGAGCGGCGAGCAGAGCGATGAGAGCGCGCATAAGAGCCTCCTGCGATTTCAGGGTAGCGCAGACGGGCGGAAGAAGGGCACGCTCGGGCGTCCCGTTGTGCCGCAGGCGGCACAGGCGCAGCGCGATGCGTAGTGCCTGCCGCCGTCGTATTTTCGGTCACAGGAGGCGCCATGTTTTGCGTTTCCCGTTTCGACTCCTGTTATTATGTGCGGCAGCTTCCGGCGCACCAGCGCGCCGGCGAGGAGCGAGAATTTTGCAGGCCCCCGCTGTCCAGCTCGATGTTTCCTCGCTGATCCAGCTTCGCGAGTCGGAGCTGGAGGAGGCGCGGAACTTGCAGCTCTCGCTGCTTCCCAACGCGCCGCTGTGCGTGGCGGGGACGGAGTTTACGTCGCGATTCCGGGCGGCTGCGGCTGTGGGCGGCGATTTTCTGGATTATTTCAGCCTCAGCGACAACCGCATCGGGATTTATCTGGGCGACGTGGTGGGCAAAGGGCTCTCCGCGGCGATGTACGCGGCGTTGACGGTGGGGACCCTGCGGGGAATCCACAAGACGGGCTGCCCGCCGATGACCGTGCTTTCCACGCTGAATCGCCGGCTGCGCACGCGGACGGTGGCGGGCCGCTACTCAGCCGTGCAATACGCCGTGTACGATCCGGATACGCGCGAACTGCTGTATGCGAATGCCGGCCTGCCGCGGCCAATCCATTTTTCCGGCAACTCCTGCTGCGAGGTGGGACAGGGAGGATTGCCCTCGGGCCTGTTCGACGACGCGCAATATGACCAGTACAGCGTG
>DASPSB010000343.1:0-9335 GCA_035624135.1 Candidatus Acidiferrales bacterium
GCAATCAACGGGGCCGCGAGCAGGCACCACAGGCTCATGTGGGTGCGGTATTCGTCGTCTTTCATGCCGCCATTGCCGATTTCGAGCATGTCGGGATCGTTCCAATGCCCGGGGCCGGCGAAGCGTTCGAGACCGTTTTGAGAGAAGCCGAGCACAGACATGCGGTCGTAGTTGTCCGAGATGTCGTCGGTGGTGCGCCAGAGATTCCCGCCTACCGACGCGCCCCAGGTCCAGACACTTTGCCAGCCGTACTGGCAGAGGCTGAAGACGATCGGGCGGCCGGTGCGGACGAGCGCGTCGTGCATTTTCGTGTAGGCGGCGCGCTCGTCGCCGGTAGCACTGCACCAGTCATACTTGAGGTAATCCACACCCCAGCGGGCATAGGTCTGCGCATCCTGCTCTTCGTGGCCGAAGCTGCCTTCGTATCCGGCGCAGGTCTTGGGCCCGGGAGAAGAATAGATGCCCAGCTTCAAGCCTTTCGAGTGAACGTAGGCGGCGAGGGCGGTCATATCGGGGAACCGTTCGTTGGGCTGGATATTGCCCTGGGCGTCGCGCCGGCCCTGCCAGCAGTCGTCAATGTTGACGTATTGGTAGCCCACAGATTTCATGCCGGAGGAAAGGATGGCATCGGCGGCGGCGCGGACGACGGCGTCGCTCACCTTGCACTCAAAATGGTTCCAGCTATTCCAGCCCATGGGAGGGGTGAGCGCCAACTGGGATGTTGCGGCGGGAGGACGCGGCGTGGCTGCAGCAAATGCGAGCGAAATGCCGGCCAGAAAGGTGGAGGCCAAAATCTTTGCTGACGCGTTCATGAGATGCTCCTTTGGGCGGGAGAACCGCCGGCGGATTGTTCAGAACGCTTTGAAAAGTCGAGCTCACACACGCCGTCCGATGCGCGGCAGATATAAACGTCAGGGCGGAGGCGCGTTTCGGCTTCGTAGCGGCGCGCGAGCTCGGATGCGAAAGATTCATCGTGCTCGGCGCGGACCAGATTGACGGTGCATCCGCCAAACCCGCCTCCGGTCATGCGCGCGCCGAGCATTCCCAGAAGACCGCGAGCGATGGCGACCATCATGTTGAGTTCAGCCGAGGTGACCTGATAGTCGGCATCGAGGCTATCGTGCGATTGGGACATGAGGTGGCCGAGCGATTCAAAATCGGAGGAGCGGAGGGCACGGACGGCGGCATGAACGCGGGAGATTTCCGTGGTGACGTGGCGAGCGCGGCGGCGGATCGCGTCAGGCCAGGAATTCGATTCGGTTTCGATTTCAGGCCAGGAAATGTCGCGAAGAGTGCGCACGGTCGGATGGGATTTGCGAACACTCGTGGCGGCGTCTTCACACTCGCGGCGGCGCACGTTGTATTCGGAGGACGCGAGGGCATGTTTGACCATGGTGTTGGCGACGACCACGCGAATGCGCGTTTCGTCGATGGGCAGCTGCTCGACAGCGAGCGTGCGGCAATCGATGAGCAACGCGCAGCCGCGGTGGCCGAGACAGGCGACGAGCTGATCCATGATTCCGCAGCGCATGCCGACGTATTCGTTCTCGGCGCGTTGGCAGGCGAGGGCGAGAGCGGTTGGGTCCATCGTCGATTCAGCCAAGCCAAGGAGCGCGAAGCCGACGGCAACTTCGAGCGCCGCGGAAGAACTGAGTCCGGAGCCAGGAGGCACTTCGCTATCAATGAGCAAATCCGCGCCGGGCAGCGCGGGAACTTCGTGGGCGAGCGACCAGGCCACTCCGCGCGCGTAGGAGCTCCAGTGAATGGAGGAGGGCCGCGCATCGTCGGGGCAGAATTCGAGCGTTTCGTTGAAATGCGCGGAGTGGATGCGCAGGATATGGTCCTTCCGGCGCTGCGCCAGAACATAACACGAGCGATCGATGGCGATGGGCAGCACCCATCCTTCGTTGTAGTCGAGATGGCCGCCAATCAGATTGACGCGGCCAGGAGCGCGAAACACACGCGGCTCGCCGCCGAAGCGGCTCCGGAACTCGTCTCGAGCGCGGTCGAGGAGCTTCGGCACGAGTTGCGTTGTCACGTGCGTCGCCTTCCCGCGTTCCAGCCGCCCCAGATCATCAGCAGGCCGAACAGCAGCATCACGAAACCCCAGCCTAGGTCGAGATTGCGTACGCCGTCCGGCAACGCCGCCTCGGGCGGAGCAACCAATCCATAGAGGGCGACCACGAAGCCGAGTACAGCGAATAGAAGGCCAATCGGCCAGCGGACATCCAATTGAGATTCGCTTTCCGTCATCGGTACACCCAGTTCAGCACGAGAACGAGAACCGCGGCCAGAAGGGCGAGCGCGGCCGGCCGGCGCAGCCAGGGCAGATGGGCGTGGCTCGGCTTTTCTGTAAGCCCGTAAACCAATCCCGCGAGTTCGGCTTCCGGTCGCGGCTGCGTGACGAGGCTGACGAGGATGGTCAGCAGGAAACACGCCGACCAAGCCCAGATGGCCCGCGAAAAGTTTGCGGCCATCTGGCTCTCGTACGTCATCCAACGGGATTGTGTGGCCAGCCAGTGGCCGGCGGCCGCCGCGGTGCCTCCCACGAGACCGAAGAACGCGCCGTTGGGAGTGGCGCGCTTCCAGAACATGCCGAGCAGAAAGGTGGCGAAGAGCGGCGCGTTGACGAAGGAAAAAATCAATTGCAGGTAGTCCATGATGTTGTGGAACTGGAGGGCGAGATATGCGGTGGCGATGCTGATGAGCACTCCGCCGACCGTGGCGATGCGTCCCATGGCCAGATAGTGCGCGTCGGGCGCGCCGGGACGAATGTAGGCGTGGTAGATGTCGTAGGTCCAGACGGTGTTGAAGGCGGTGACGTTGCCGGCCATTCCGGACATGAAGCTGGCCAGCAGCGCCGTGATGCCGACGCCGAGCATTCCGGAAGGATAGTAGCGCGCCAGCAGGAGCGGGAGAGCCAGGTTGTAGTCCACCGTGCCGTTCACAAGAAAATTGGCGCGCGGAAGAATGGCCCAGGCGGCCATTCCCGGCACGATGATGAGAAAGGGGATGAACATTTTGGGAAGCGCGGCGATGAGCGGAGTTTTTTGCGCCGCGACCATGTCGCGTGCGGCCATAGCGCGCTGGACAACGAGAAAATCCGTGCACCAATAGCCGAAGGAGAGCACGAAGCCCAGCCCGGCGACGAGGCTGAACCAGCCGACGCCCATTGCGTTGGCCGATTGATTGCCGAGATTTTCCCACGTGTGGGTGAAGCCGGCGGGCAGACGCGCGACCAGGCCTTGCCAGCCGCCCGCCTCGGCGACGCTGAGATAAGCGAGCGGCATCACGCCGAAAACGATCAAAAAGAACTGGAGCACCTCGTTGTAGATGGAGGAGGTGAGGCCGCCGAGAAACGTGTACACGAGCACAACGACGGCGGAGAGCAGAATGGTGGCGTGGATGGACCAGCCGAGCATCAGGCGAAAGACGAGAGCCATGGCGTAGAGATTGATTCCGCTGGCGAGGACGGTCATGACCGCGAAGGTCAGCGCATTGAACCCGCGCGTTTTCTCATCGAAACGCAGCCGCAGATATTCCGGCACGGAGCGGGCGCGGCTGCCGTAGTAGAAGGGCATCATGAATAGCCCGATGAAAATCATGGCCGGGATGGCGCCGACCCAGTAGAAGTGGCTGGTGAGCATGCCGTACTGCGCGCCACTGGCGGCCATACCCATCAGCTCGAGCGCACCGAGATTGGCGGAAATGAAGGCGAGGCCTGTGACCCATGCGGCGATGCGGCGGCCGGAGAGGAAGAAGTCCAGGCTCGTGCGCATGGAACGCTTGAGCATAAAGCCCACGCCGAGAACAAAGACGCAGTAAACGGCGATGATGAAGTAGTCGATCCACCCCAGATGCATGGTTTGTCCGCGATACCGGCCCGCAGCGGCGCGGCGGAGTATAGCAGATGCGCGGCGGGAGTCTCGCGCGGGGCGAGCTACTCGAGAACGACGACGGGATCGCCGATGCGGAGAGTGCCAGGGGCCGCGGCGACGATATTCCATCCGAAAAAGACGTCGTGGCCGCGGCGGCGATACGTGGCCAGCGTGCGCATCGGCTCCCGGCCGAACTCGCCCGTGTCGGGATTGACGGTGGGAATCGAGCAGCGCGCGCACGGCTTCGCCAAAATGAATTCCACCTCGCCGGCGCGGATTCGGCGCCAGGTGTCTTCGGCAAAGGGTTCCGAGCCCTCGACAACGAGATTGGGACGAAAGCGGCGCATTTCGACAGGTGCGTCGAGGCGGCGGTTCAGATCGTCGAGCGAGCCCTGGCCGATGAGCAGGAGAGGAAAACCGTCGGCGAGGCTGACGCCGACTCCTTCCGCGGCGTAAACGCGGTTGACCTGGCGGAAGGCGTCATCGGGTTGATAGACGAGCCGGCAGGGTGCGCCGAGAAATTTGGTGAACCAGCCGTGCACGGAATCCGCGGCGAGCTGCACGTCCACCTCGTCGTCCCACACGCGAGCGGAGAGACGCTCTCGGTTCCCGGGAAGGGGAATAGGAACGCGAAGCAGGGGCATTCCGGGCGCGGCGCAGACGAGTTCTCCGCCGCCGTTTTCCACGTTGATCAGGGCCATGCGCGGGAGGTCGCGCTGAGAAAGCATTGTTGCGCGCTCGTCGATCAGCATCCAGCGGCGGTCGCCGGAAGGGCCGCGGGGATCAAGCGTCATTTCGCGCAGAGGAATTCCACGCGCGGATTTTAGCGGATAAATATGCAGCTCGCTGACGCGCATGGCAGTGGCCACCGAACCATCGTACGTGAGCCAGCGGCGCGCGGGAAGGGACAATCCGGCGTGCGCGTTGTGGGCGAGAGCGGGCGCGCCTACACTGGAGACATGCCAGCGCCGGCGAAAAGGCGAGGTGCCGCGGGCGCGGTGGTGTTCACCGTGGGGCATTCCACCCGGCCGATCGAGGAATTTCTGGCGCTGCTGAAGGCACATGGCGTCCGTTTGCTGGTGGACGTGCGCACAGTTCCGCGCTCGCGGCACAATCCGCAGTTCAATCAGGAGCAATTGCGCACGGCATTGCGAGGCGCCCGGATCGGCTACCGACACATGAAGGGTCTGGGCGGCCTGCGACACCCGCGCAAGGACTCGCCCAACGGAGCATGGCGCAACGACAGCTTCCGCGGCTTTGCGGATTACATGCAGACAGAGGAGTTCACGGAGAATCTGGGGCGGCTGGTCGAACTGGCGCAAGAACGCCAAACGGCCATCATGTGCGCCGAAGCGGTGCCCTGGCGGTGCCATCGGTCGCTGATTGGAGATGCGCTGCTGGTGCGGCGCATTGGCGTGGAGGAAATGAGCAGCCTTTCTTCCACCCGCCCGCTGACTCTCACGCCCTGGGCCCGGGTCCGGGGAAAACGACTGCTGTACCCGCCCGAGTGAGAAATGCCGCGGGTTCTCGCCCTGAGCTGCAGTTCGCTCAACCTGCGGGCGTGGGGTGCGCGAGAGCCGCACGATTCGATAGAATCATCCCCGCCAATGCCCGCGCCTGCGCCACTGCCGCGTGTCTTAATCCTATGTACCCAGAACTCCGCGCGCAGCCAGATGGGCGAGGCCATCCTTCGCCAAATCGCCGGCGGAGGCATCCAGGTGATGAGCGCGGGAATCCGGCCTGGTACGGTCCATCCACTGGCAATTGAGGCGCTAGAAGAGGTGGACGTAGACACTACCGGGCTGCGTTCAAAATCGGTGGACGAATTTCGCGGGCAGGAATTCGATGCGGTGATTACAGTCTGCGATCAGGCGCGCGAGGCGTGTCCCGTGTTTGCTGGCCGCGGCGTTCGCGTGCATTACAGCATCGCGGATCCGGCGGCGGTCGAGGGAACGCACGAGGAACAACTGGAGGCGTTCCGGCGTGCGCGCGATTTGCTGTTTTCCTGCCTGGCAGAATTCGTCACAGTGCTGGCGGGTCCGGAGGGATAGCGGCGCGATGCAGATTCAGCTCAATGGAGAGGGGCGGGAGGTTCCGGAAGGCCTGAATGTAACCGCGCTGCTCGAACATCTGGGGTTGAATCCGGCGCGGGTGGCCATCGAGCGGAATCTGGAGATTCTGCCGCGCGGGCAATGGCAGGCGACGACTGTTGCCGCAGGAGACCGCTTCGAAATAGTGCACTTCGTCGGCGGAGGGTGATCAGAGGCCGTTCGCATCCGCACAGCGATCGCGAACGATGCCCGCTTTGGGGGAATTCCACCCACGAAATACAGGAATGCGCCGCGCTGCAACATCGAGTCCTCTCTGCCCATCTAATACGGGAGTGAACGCCCGGCAGCCAGTGAGCGCGCCGTGATAGCGAAACGCAAAGACGTGTTTGTGATTGGCGGCGGGCCCGCCGGGCTCGCGGCAGCAATCGCGGCGCGACAGCGCGGTCTGCGCGTCACCGTGGCGGACCAGTGCGTGCCCGGAACAGACAAAGCGTGCGGCGAGGGGCTGCTGCCGGAAACCCTCGAAGCGCTCGCGCGGCTGGGAGTGGAAATCCCCTTCACAGTGGGCCGGCCGATCCGCGGAATCCGATTTGTGAACGGCGAACAGAGCGCGGAGGGAAATTTTCCGTCGGGCTTCGGGCTGGGGGTTCCGCGTACTGCTCTGCATGCCATCATGGCGGAGCGCGCTGCCGGATGCGGAGTCGAACTTCTGTGGAAGACTGGCGTGCGCGGGATTGGGCGTGCGGGAGTAGAGCTCGCAAGCGGCACAGTATGCGCGCGATGGATTGTTGTGGCAGATGGCGGAAATTCCCGGGCACGGAACTGGGCGGAGCTCGCCCCGGAGTCGACGCAGCGGCGCCGGTTCGGATTTCGCAGACATTATTGCGTCCGGCCGTGGACGGACCGGGTGGAAGTGCACTGGGGCGATGATTGCCAGTTTTATGTGTCGCCTGTCGGGCCGGAGATGATGTGCGTCGCGCTGCTTTCGCGTGTGCCGCAGCTCCGAATTGCGGAGGCGCTGCCCCGGTTTCCTGCGCTGGCGGCGCGGCTCGCAGCGGCGACGCCAGATGGCATGGAGCGCGGAGCCACATGCGCCACACTGCGGCTGCCGTGTGTGACTCGCGGCAACGTGGCGCTGCTGGGCGACGCATCGGGCAGCGTGGACGCGATTACGGGGCAGGGGCTCTTCCTGGCGTTCTCACAGGCGTTGGCACTGGCCGACGCGCTTGCTGCGGGTGATTTAGCGCTCTACGAGGCGGCGCACCGGCAGCTCGCCCTGCGGCCAGCGATCATGGCGAGACTGCTGCTGGCGCTGGACGGGCGGCCCAGGCTGCGACACAGAGTGATGCAGGTGTTTGCCGAGGAGCCCCGCATGTTTGCGCGGCTGCTGGCCGCGCACGTGGGGCTCGCTTCGCCGACGGATTGCGCGGTGGACAGCCTGCGATTCGGCTGGCGGCTGGCAACGGCGTGAGGGGCACAGACGCTCGCGTCATTCGCAGGGCTTAAGAGCTTACCCTACGCTCTTGGTTCACACGCCCGACAATAGGTGGCCCATTTTATTTTTCTTGGTTTGCAGATAGCCGTGGGAGCGGCGGGAGACGTGCGGCTGGCAGGGAATGCGCTCGACGACGCAGATACCGTTGGACTCGAGCTGGCGGACCTTCTCGGGATTGTTGGAGAGGAGGCGCACGGAGCGGATGCCAAGCTTGCGGAGAACGGCGGCGGTGAACGCGTAATCGCGGGCGTCGGCGGAAAATCCGAGTTCTTCGTTTGCTTCCACCGTATCGCGGCCCTGATCCTGCAGCTCGTAGGCTCTCAATTTGTTCATCAGGCCGATGCCGCGTCCTTCCTGGGGCAGGTAGAGCAGCACTCCGGAACGCGCACGCCCGATGGCTTCGAGGGACAATTCGAGCTGCGCGCGGCAATCGCAGCGTTCGGAGCAGAGCACATCGCCGGTGAGGCACTGCGAGTGGACGCGCACCAGCGGTGCGACCCGCCCTTTCAATTTCCCACGCAGCAGGACGACGGCGCTTTCCTGGGCGCCGCGGCCTTCGATGCCCAGAATCGTGAATTTGCCGAAGCGCGAAGGCAGTTTCGCGCGCGCCACGATGCGCGGCGAAGCTCCCCGAGCGCTCCTGCGAATTACGTTGCGTCGCATAGAAATGAGCAATTATAGCAGGGCGCGCCTTTACACTCCCGGCGGGCTAGGCTAATTTAGATTTGGCGCGCACCTGCGGGGACGGGCCTGCGCTGCCCGACTGCATTCTTCCGTGCGCCGACGGCTCAGGAATGGGCATCCTCTCCATCAAAGAACTGCTGCTGACGCTCTTTTTCAAGATGGGTCTGGCGGCGTCGCTTGCCGCGCTGCTGGCGCGTTCTGCGACCTTTCGCAAGGTGTTGTACACCGAGCAGCGCGATTCCGACGAGAAAGTGCGGCTGATGCTGTTTTTCACGCCGCCGCTGGCCGCCGGGGTGATGCTGCGATTGCTGGGATATCCCTTCGCCGATCTGACGCTGGAAGGCGCATTTGTGCTGGGCCTGCTGGGCGGACGGGTGCCCGGCGTGCTGGGAGGTGCGATCGTCAGCTTGCCTGCATTTTTCAACCATGAATGGCTTTCCACGCCAATCGCGGCGCTCGCCGGCCTGCTGGGCGGCATGATTCGCCAGTCCATGCCGAACACGGAGGCGGTATGGAATCTCGGACCCTTCACGTTTATCGGCGGGCCGCGTTACCTCTGGCGCTGGGCTCGCGGGCGTGAGCTGGAGCGGCACTGGGAAATGCTGGCGCTGGCGGGAATCGTGGCGCTGGAGCTAGGCGCCCTGGCGCTGGGCGCGGCAGTGCACGGCAAATGGCTGTTCTATCTCCAGGCGGAGGGGCGCTGGGCGATGGCGGCGCAGGTATGCGCCTCGATGATCGCGGTGGCTGCACCTATCAAAATCTGGAACACCATCCGGGTGGAAGCGAACCTGGAGGAGCACCAGCAGATGCTGCTTCGAGCGCGCATGGATGCGCTCTCGAACCAGATCAACCCGCATTTTCTGTTCGACACGCTGAATACCGTTTCCGCGCTCGTGCGCACGGAGCCGGATATGGCGCGGGAGGTCGTGCTCAAACTTTCCAACATCCTCCGGCGTCTATTGCGTCAGCAGGAGAATTTCGTGCCCCTGCGGGAGGAGCTGCATTTTGTGGACGATTATCTGGACATCGAAGTGGCCCGCTCCGGGCGGGACAAACTCGAGATCGCGAAGGAAATCGACGAGCACACGCTGGACATCTTTGTGCCCTCGATGCTGCTGCAGCCGATCGTGGAAAACGCCATCCGGCACGGCCTGGGGCCGAAGCTCGAGGGAGGCGTAATCACCATCCGCACCGCGCTGGACGACGGGCGGCTGCGCATCGAGATCG
>DASPSB010000350.1:0-4455 GCA_035624135.1 Candidatus Acidiferrales bacterium
CGCGGCAAGAAATCGCCCTCAACCTCCGATTTTTCTTGATTTCTCGATTATCCTGTGGTAATATCCACCGCGGATTAATATTGATGAGCCTTATCAGCCCAACACGAAAGGGATTCCACAAGCACGAGGGCAAAATCCTGCCAAAGCCCTTCCCGAACCCCTTTAGAATCAGCAGTTCCCAGCCGGCAGTTGGGCCGGAGTCGCCTAAGTTCTTTAGAATGAATGTTTACATCGCGTCAATTTATAAGTCCTTTAGAATGAACAGTTACATCACTTGGGGGGGAGGGGGGGTGCCCCCCCCCTGAACATCGCTGCGAACGGAGGACCTACGCGAGACTAACCGCTGGGGCGAACTTCCATCGATTTTTCCGCCTCCGGGCTTCGAACTTTCGACATTCAACGTTGGACTTTCGACCGTCTCCAGAGGGGGGTACCCATCTCGCCACCGGCCACTAGTCACTAGTCACTGCTTTAGCCGCTGCAAGCTACACTCCTCTCGCATCCGGCATCTAGTGGAGTAGCAGAGCTTCTCGCCCCGCCGAAGCCGAAATGGAAAGTAGAACGCTGATGAGCTCTAAGAACCACATCCCCCGCAACGGTCGGCCAGTGTGGGCAGAGATATCTCTCAAAGCGATTTCCTCAAATTTTCTTGCTCTTCGAAAATGGACCGGCGGCCGCAAAGTCCTCGCTGTGGTCAAGGCGGACGCCTACGGCCACGGCGGCCCGCCCGTCGCCAAGGTGCTCGAGCGTGCAGGCGCCGACTGTTTTGGCGTCACCTGTGTTTCCGAGGGCGCCGAACTGCGCGAAGCCGGAATCCGCCGTCCCATCCTGATCCTCACCGGCTGGTGGGATGGCGAATCGAAGTACCTGTTCGAATACAACCTCACTCCGGCCGTCCATCGCCTCGAAGACCTCGCGGCGCTCGAAAGTGGCGCCGCCGCTCACGCCAGGAAAACGCGCCGGCCCAAATTCCGCCATCCTTTCCATCTGAAAATCGATACTGGAATGAACAGGCTGGGGATTCCCCCAGCGGAAATCCAGGATTTCGCTCGGCGCTACAAGGAGTGCGCCCACCTGAAGCTCCAGGCAGCCTTCACCCACTTTGCTTCCTCGGAAGATTTCTCCATCCATCAGACCGAGTTGCAGGAGGAGGCGTTTGCCGATGCGGTCGGACGCCTGCGCCAGGCGGGTGTGAACCCGGGCGACCTGCATATGGCCAATAGCGCCGCGATCGTTTCGCGTCCTTCTTCTTGGGCACACATGGTTCGGCCCGGAGCGCTGCTCTACGGCTATCACCAGAACTATGATCCCGTCGAGCGGCGCGAGACGGCCGAGCGCGGACTGCCGCTGGAGCCGGCCTTGAGCCTGCGCGCCCGCATCATCGGCATCCGCGAGGTGCCCGCGGGAGAGGGCATTGGCTACAACGCAAAGTTCCGCACCGCGCGGCCGTCGCGTATCGCCGTCATTCCCGCGGGCTATGCGGATGGAGTCGTGCGGCGCCTTTCGGGGAAGGGCCACGCGCTCGTGCGTGGAACCGAAGTCCCCATCGTCGGTGCGGTTTCGATGGACCTGAGCATGCTTGATGTGACAGACGTCACAGGCGTTGGCGTCGGTGATGTAGTAACCATATTTGGGCAAGACGGCAGCGGCCGGATTAGTCCGTCGGTAGTGGCCCGGGAACTGGGCACCGTCACCTCGGATCTGCTTTGTTCGCTGGGCAAGCGCGTTCCGAGGCACTATGTGCAGGCGTAGCCACCGTCGCCGTTCCGGAATTTGCTGCTTCTTGGGTCCAGGCGCGATATACTCTTCCTAACGAAGAGCAGTACGTGCGGTTTCCAGGTCGGGCCGCGCGGGTCGGGTCGTGAGAGAGTCGGAGGCAGTGCGCTACACGGGATTCGTCCCCGCGCCTGCCGGTCGCAACAACTGGGGAAGTTAGATGGGTCGTCCCTCCAACGCTACAGGTGCCACTAGCCCAGCCGGCACTGTGCCTACACTCAAGAAGTTCGACGCGAAGATGGCGGACAGGACTGCATTGCAGGGCCGTCTCGGTGTATGGCTGGTGCGCGGTATCCTGCTCGTGGCCTTCGTCCTGGTCTGCGTCCACTTCCAGCCCATGGAATTGTCGGAGGAATTGTCTGCACTGTTTGGTGCTGGCTTGGCGCTGGTCGCCATCCTGTTCCAGATGCAACTCGAACACGCCAGCTTGCGGCGGCTGATCGGCGGAACGGCAGGCGCGCTGGCCGGCCTGCTGGGCGCTCTGCTGGTCAGCCTCGTTCTGGCGCACACGACCATGGCGGTTCCTCTCCGTTCATTTACCAGCGTCGCTGCGCTGCTCGTGCTCTCCTATCTGGGGCTGGCCATTGGCGCGGCAAAAGGCGACATGCTGAATTTGGACGCGTTTGGCGGCGTCTTCTCCGGTGAGCCGGGCGGCAGCCAGCACTGCAAGGTGCTGGATACGAGCGTAATCATCGACGGTCGGATTGCCGATGTCTGCAGCGCGCAGTTTCTGGAAGGGACTCTGCTCGTTCCCCAGTTCGTGCTCCGCGAGCTTCAGATGGTGGCGGATTCGGCAGACCCCTTGAAGCGGCAGCGCGGCCGGCGTGGCCTCGAAATCCTTCAGCGCATGCAGAAGAACGAGGCGCTGCGCGTGGAGATTGCCGAAGATGATTTTCCTCAGATCCCTGATGTGGATATGAAGCTGATCGAACTGGCCAAGCGCTACGGCGCCAAGATCCTCACCAACGATTACAACCTCAACAAGGTGGCTACGCTTCAAGGGATCGAGGTGCTCAATATCAACCAGCTCGCCAACGCGCTGAAGCCCGTGGTCCTGCCGGGCGAGTTGATGAAAGTGTTTATCCTCCGTGAAGGAAAAGAGTTCGGACAGGGAGTGGCCTATCTGGATGATGGGACGATGGTGGTCGTGGACGGCGGCAGGAGGCTCATCAATAAAGCCGTGGATATTGTGGTGACCTCCGTGCACCAGACGACCGCCGGAAAAATGATTTTCGGAAAGGTGGAAGACCGCACCGCTCAGGCGGCTCCTTCCGCGCCGGCCGTAGAAAAGAACGCGTCGGAAGGCCCGGCTCCGCGCGGACAGCAGGCCGCGGAGAGCCGCTCGCCGGAAGGAGCAGCAAACGAACACGCACCGAGGCCGGTGATTCCCGAATCAGGGCGGCCTTGACGCTGTCCTGTCGGCAGAGTGATCGAAGAATTCTGTAGAACTGCGGCAAGCCTTTCTAACTCCGCTCACCCTGGTTTTCTATTCCGCGCCTCGCGGCACGAGCGCTGCGGATTTCTTTCTCCGCGCTTGGCATTGCGCTAGACTCTTATGCCCCTGACGATGCGAATCGCCGCTATCCTGCCGGCTGCTGGACTCGGAACCCGCATGGGCGCGGGAACGCCTAAGCAGTTCATGGAACTGGACGGACTTCCGCTTGTCGTCTATACACTGCGGCGACTGGCGGAATCGAAGCTCCTCACGCACTTCTACATAGCCACGCTGCCCGAAGAAGTAGCGGGGTTGGAGCGCCGCGTGGGACAGGAGAAACTGGCTCGTCCTCTCCGCGTGCTGCGAGGCGGAGCCACGCGCCAGGAATCGGTCGCGCGAGCCCTCGCGGAAGTGCCGGCGGACGCGGATCTGGTGCTCGTGCACGACGCGGTGCGTCCGCTGATCACCCGCGAGCAAGTAGAGCGCGTGATCGAGCAAGCACAGATCTGCGGCGCGGCCATACTGGGCGTTCCGGCTACGGACACCATCAAGGAAGTGAAGCGGTCCAGCCTGCCGAAAGACGTTGCGCTCATTACCGCGACAATTCACCGGGAGCGCATCGTGATGGCGCAGACGCCGCAGGTGTTCCAGACCGCGCTGCTCAAGGAGGCGTTCGTGCGTGCCGCGCAGGACGGGTTCACGGCATCGGATGAAGCAGCTTTGGTCGAGCGGCTGGGACATGAGGTACGCGTCGTGCAGGGCTCGGAACGCAACCTGAAAATCACCCGGCCCGGCGATCTGGAGTTAGCGCGGTTTTATCTGCAGCAGGAGCGCGTGCAAGCATGACGCGTTCAGGCATCGGATACGATTTGCACCGGCTGGCGGAGGGGCGTCCACTCGTCGTCGGCGGCATCACGGTGCCCTTCGAGAAAGGGCCCATAGGTCATTCCGATGGTGACGTGCTGGCCCATGCCATCTGCGACGCGCTTCTGGGTGCGGCGGGCGCGGGCGACATCGGAACGCATTTTCCGGACACGGACCCGAAATGGAAGGGAATCTCGAGCCTGAAATTCCTGGAGCATGTGCGGACGCTCGTGGATGCGCGCAGCTTTAAGGTTGCGCATATCGATGCCGTGGTGATCTGTGAGAGGCCGAAGCTTGGCCCCCATTTTGCTGCCATGCGCGAGGCGCTCGCACGCGCACTGGGCGTCGAAGCGGACCGAGTCCACCTGAAAGCAAAAACG
>DASPSB010000360.1:0-5352 GCA_035624135.1 Candidatus Acidiferrales bacterium
ATGGCGCTGTACTGCGCCAAATTGTAATTCCAGCCATACCCCGCACGCACAACCAGCCTTTTGAGCGGCTTCCAAGCCAGTCCGACGCGCGGCGCAAAATTATTGCGAGCGGGCTCGATGAGCGAGTTCGGATACGTGATGCCCGTGAAGGGACCGACGGCTCCGGGAAGAACGGGCGCCGCCTGCAGGCTGCCGGGAAGGTCGAGCAATACATCGAGATTCACAATGTGGTTGTTTGCTTCGGTGAGCGGACCTTGGTATTCGTAGCGCACGCCCATATTCACCGTAAAATTCGAAAAGATCTTCCACTCGTCCTGCGCGAACAGGTCGTAGGAGTTGGAGCGGAAGTTAAAGGCCGTATTGCCGAAGGTGAGAGTACCGGTTTGGCTCGCGGCGCCCTGAACGGAGGTAAGCTGTGGCAATCCCAGCAGAAAATCAGCAAAGTCGAAACCCGTGCCGGGCACTGCCACTGGAGTGCCGGCGGGATTAGGGCCGCAGGGTAGGGTGCTCATGGGCAGCGTCGAACAGGGAGCCAACTGCGCGGTCGCAAGACCTGTAAATGTGAACGAACCGCGAGCGTTCTGGTCGGAGCGTAGGCTTTGCAGGATTCGCCGGTAATCCCCGCCGAAGCGGAAGGTGTGTTTGTTGCGGCTCCAGCCGAGGGTTTCCGACAGCGTGTAGGTCTGGTTCAGCGCGCGCTTGGCGGACGGATCGGATACCCCCTGCAAGTCGGAGAAATTGAGAATCGGGAGTCCCCAGTCAAACGCGTTGGTGGACACCCCCAAGATGCCCGCATCCTGTTCTATGTTGTTGATATACGCGTAGAGGTTCGAGGTGGACGTGTGCAGATGGTTGTAATTGAACCGCAGCAGGCTGAACAGTTTTCCTTTGTTGTAGGAATAGCCGACGCCGGCGTTGAGTCCCTGGGTCCCATTCGTGCCGTTGGTGGAAGGGAACGGACTGAGGATCTGGCTGTTTGTTCGGCTGTAGTTGAGCACGAAGTTGATGTTCTGTCCCTGGCGCCGGCGCCCTCCTCCGCCACCGCCGCGGCCTCCCGATTGTGGAAGAAAGCCCGCTCCGAAGTTGTGAATCAGGCGCACGTTGATGGAATCCGTGTCGCTCTGGCCCGCGGTGACGTAGTGAAAGTTGAGCGATGAACTCGAGATGTTGGGGCTGGGCACGGGAATATAATTCAGAAGCGTTTGCGCGGCCGGACTGATGGGAACCATGTTGCCGGGAAAGGGCAGGTCGGTGGCAGGATTGAAAATCTGCACAGGCTGACCGTTGGGCAGTACGGCGCCATTGAAATTTCCCTGGCGCTCGAGCAGCGTGGGCACTGTGGAAAAGGCGTCGTAGGGGTTTGAAGCGCGCGTCCCATTGTAGTTGACGAAGAAAAACGTCTTCGTGCCTCCGTGGTAAATCTTCGGAATGTTTAGCGGCCCCCCGACCAGCGCGCCGAAATGCGCCTGGTTGTAAGAGGCCTTTTGGACCGGCGCGCCGTTGAGGGAGAACGGCGCGGCATCCGGCCCGGCATTGTCGTCGGAAAAATAGAGCGCGCCGTGAGGCTGGTTGATATTGAACCCGCGTGCGCCGACGGCTCGGCCAATGATTCCGCCGCCTCCCGGCCCGCCGAACCCTCCTCCGCCGAACTGGCTCCCCCCGAAGCCGCCGGGCGCGCCTCCGCCGAAGCTTTGGCGGAACTCGTCAATGCGCTGCTGGATCTGCGCCTCGGATCCTCCGCCGAAGTTTTGCGACTGGCCCAGCGCGCCGGTGCTGACCACGGATTCCGTGGCCGTGTCGGTGCCCGCTCCGGCAAATGGTAGCGCGTTCAGGTCCGCGGCATTCGCACCGAAACCGTTGCCGGTGAGATCCGCGGACGGATTCGCGTTTTGAGCGTTCAGATCGGAAAGATCTGGCGTGGCGGCGAGCGTCTGGAATCCGTGGCGCGCCCCGACGTTCCCCGCGGCGGCGCGCGCGGCCTGCTGTTCCTGCTGCAGCTCCCGAACGCGCGAAGCCAGGGAAAGATCGAGGTCCACGTTCGCTTTCTGATTTTGGGGATTCAGCAGAACTTCCTGGGTCTGCGGAGCGAAGGCTAGGAATTCCGCGCGGACCACGTAGCGCCCGCGGTCGGAGAGAGAGAACGAAAACGTTCCGTCGAGGGCGGTCGTGGTGGTGAGCTTTTTGCCTGTGAGAGTGTTTGACG
The DNA here is from genome assembly GCA_035624135.1 of Candidatus Acidiferrales bacterium. Classification (GTDB taxonomy): domain Bacteria; phylum Acidobacteriota; class Terriglobia; order Acidiferrales; family UBA7541; genus JOPF136. Next base: position 2,204 of record DASPSB010000360.1, read on the forward strand.
CGGTCACCGTCACACCAGGCAGTGCGGATTTGCCCGTGTGCACAATTCCCGTGATCGAGTAGGAGATTGGCCCCGCGGCCGCGGGCGGTTGCGGATTTTGATTCGTGGCGGGTGGAGTAGACGATTGTGCCGGGGCCTGCTGGGGCGCCTGCGCTGAAGGAGGGGCGGCGGTTTCCTGCGCGTACGCGGCAATCGCCCCTGCAAGCCCAATCCAGGCGGCTGCAGCGCAGGCGAAGGCACTCGAACGCACTAGCGCAAACCTTGCGGCTTCGAATCAGGCTCCGGCTTTTGCGGCGGCGGAGTTCCCGCCGGCGGCCCGCCCCCGGAGTTGAGGAACTGCTTCATCCGTTCGAGTTGGGCGGGATCGATTAGGTTTACAGTCTTGGGACTAAATACACCCTCCTTCGTTTCGCCGCGAACGGCGATCGCGTCGCCCGGGTGAATGTCGGCCAGCGTGATGCTCTCGCGGTGCTTCTGGAGAGAGGTGTTTTCGTCAACTTCGATCGTCTGCGTGGTTCCGTCGAGACGGAGGATCGTAATTTTGGTTCCCTCGATGGTTTTCACCGTCCCGGCCACCATATTTCCGTCCATTCCCTGGCCCGGGCCCTGACCCGGACCCTGGCGCTGGCCCGTGGCAGGTGCACCGCTGCGAGCGGAGACGAATTCCGCATCCCACGTATAATCGCCGGTCTTGTTCCCTCGCACGAAAACGGAACTGCCGACTTTGAAATCCTCCAGTTTGGCCGGCTGCTGGTCGATGCGGAATTGCGTCTTGGAATTGATCGCGATGGTGACGGTGCTCCCATCCTCCCGAGAAATTTTTATTTCAGTGGACGAGATGCTTTCGATGCGTCCAAAGACGCCATTGCCCCGGAACTGACGGTGCTGTTGGCCGCCGGCGGACGGACCCTGGTCCTGAGCCGTAGGAGGGCCTTGTGCGCGGACCGCAGGCAGGGCGCCGAGCAGCATCGAACAGGCGATCAGTGCGATTCGAGCGAGATAACGCGGCTTCATGTTCATTTCCCTTCGCGCCTCACTCCCTCCCCCAATTAGGATGCGGAGACGCGCAGGCGGGTGAATCCCAAAATCACCATGTAATGCTACCACCGAGGGCTGGCAGAGGCGCGCGCCTCCACTCAATATTCCGCTTCGAAGCAATACGGGTTCCCGAGATTGTGCCGCGCGCCTGACCTTGCCAGTGCGGGCCACTCGCCGTATTCTGACCTTGTTCGCAGGAAAGGGGACATTCCGTGGGTGCTACGGCTGAAAAACGGACGATGGCTCCGGCGAGCCATCCGGAATGGGTGAGCCGGATGGTCGAGGTCCCGCCTGTTTCGGTAACCCCGGCACGGCAGCACGAAGGGCTGGCGCGGGAGCTTGAGAGCGGCAATATCCTGTTCCTTCCGCGAATGCCCTTTTCGCTGAGCGATGAGGACAGAGCCTTTCTTCTCGCGCAGAAGCAGACCGACGCCGGATACCACAAGAACATTGCCTACAGGCCGGCGGAAGACCGGCTAACGGGCACAGGCAAAATGCCGGCGCGGGACGCCGCAAGGCTGAAATCCATCCTGAAAGCCTATTCGGAGTGGGCGGCTCGGTTTCTCACGGAGAGGATCGCGGAATACGCGGGACGCTGGGTCCGCGATTTTGCGAGTTACCGGCCCATCGAGGAGAAAGGGCGCGAGGCGCGGCTCACCGCGCGGAATGACCTCGCGCATGTGGACGCGTTTCCCACGCGCCCGACGCACGGCGACCGAATCCTGCGCGTATTCGCCAACATCAATCCCGCGAAGGGCCGCGTGTGGGTCACCTCGGAAACGTTTGAGGGACTCGCGGAGCGCTTCGCGCGCCAAGTGGGCATCCCCAAGGCCGGCTCCGGAGGCAAAGTATTCGGAAAAATGGCCAAAGCGCTCGGCATCCGCCAGTGGTCGCGCTCGCCCTATGATGCCTTCATGCTGCGCTTCCACGACTTTCTCAAGGAAAATAGCGAATTCCAGCGCAACTGCATCAAACAGCAGTGGGAGTTCCCGCCGGGTTCCTGCTGGATTTGCTACACGGATATGGTGAGCCACGCCGTGCTCTCCGGCCAGTTTGCGCTGGAGCAGACGTTTCTCATCTCCCGGCATGCCATGACGCTGCCCGAAAAGTCCCCCATTCGCATCCTCGAACGCATCTGCGGTCACGCGCTCTCCAATTGAAAGCTTGCGGCCCGCCATCCCCGATGGCGCTGCTTCCCGGATACGGGGCCGTTTCGTGATACACGTATGGATTTGAATCTCCCTTCCGCCATTTTTCTATTTGCAACTGGAATCCTGGGCGGGGCGATGAACGCCGTGGCGGGCGGAGGAACGTTTTTTGTCTTTCCCGCCCTGCTGTTCACGGGCATGCCGCCTGTCCCCGCGAATGCCACCAACACGGTGGCGCTCTGGCCGGGTTTGGCGGCGAGCGTGCGCGCGTTCTGGCCCCGGCTAAAGGTCGCGCGTGCTTTGCTGATTCCGCTGGTGATCATCAGCGTCTTCGGAGGAGTGACAGGCGCGCTCCTGCTGATTCGCACTCCGGCGCATGTTTTTATGCGGCTCGTGCCATGGCTGATGCTCGCCGCCACAATCCTGTTTGCCTTCGGCGGAAGGTTTGGCCGTGGAACGGCAGAGCGGGCCGACGCGGAGCTCACTGCCGGAAAAATCGCGATCGCGACGCTGTTCGAATTGGCGGTTTCCGTTTACGGCGGCTACTTCGGCGGAGGAATCGGAATCCTGATCCTGGCCATGCTGGGAGCCCTGGGAATGAGCGACATTCACGAAATGAATGCTCTGAAAATCGTGCTGACCACGCTAATCAATGGGATTGCGGTCGTCACGTTCATTGCCGTGCGCGCGGTGTACTGGCCGCAGGCGCTCGTGATTGTGGCCGGCGCGGTGCTAGGCGGCTATTTTTCGGCCCACTACTCGCAAAAAATGCCGGCGGCTTGGATTCGCGGCTTTGTGCTGCTGGTGGGCACGGGCATGACGACCTACTTCTTTCTGCGCCCGCGCTAAACAGCCTGCCGGCGAGTCCCTTGCTATACTTTCAGTTCTCCCAGGGATATATTACCCCGTGGTATTAGGGGCCCTCGGAGACCCCTTCCATGCATCTCCCTTCGAGGGCATTTC
>DASPSB010000361.1:0-4214 GCA_035624135.1 Candidatus Acidiferrales bacterium
GGCTGGCATTCTAGAGGATTTGTACCTCAGCGGCTGAAGCCGCTCATGTTTCTGGGCGCGTTTGGCACGGCTGAAGCCGTGCCCTGACGGCGCACCTTATGTCGGGACCGCGCTTCCTCATGAGGCCTATACGTGTAGAGCAGGGCGAGGATTTCACCCTGGCCGGCTTGAAAGGCTAGCTGGGGGATTTGCCGGCCGAGGTGAGGCGCTTGAATTCAGGCTCATCGTGAAGGCTGGAGAGATCGGGATCGTTCAGAATCCATTCCATATTGCTCCAGCCGGCCTTGATTGCGCTCGCGAGCATTTCGAGGGCTTCGGGTTTCCTTTGGAGCAGGGCGTGGGTACAGGCGGCGTTGTAGAGGACGTTGGAGTCGTTGGGGCGCAAGGCTACCGCCGTCTGCAACTGGCGCACGGCCTCCTCGCGCATACCGATGTAGGCGTAAATACCGGCAATCAGCATTCGGGCGCGGACGTCCTCAGGGACCGTCTCCAACTGCTGTTCGAGAGCGCGCTGATGGATGCGGCGAAGTTTTTCGTGCTCGTCTTTTCGCCCTAATGCGGCCAGAGAATTGGCAATGGGGATGTAAACGTTGTAGTCGTCGCCATTGGCCTGGAAAGCGCGGTCGGCCAGAGCGACAGCTTCCTGATAGCGGCCGGAGGCGAAGTAGGCGCGGCCCAGGATGCTGTAGGAGCCTTCGCAATCGGGCTTTCGTTCGATGGCCTGCTTGGCGTATTGGATGGCATCGTCGTATTTCCGCTGCGCGGTGGAAAGCCAGGCGCGAGCGGCCAGAACTTCAGCGAGTTTGGGGTCCAATGCCAGGGCGCGTTCGCAGGCGGCGAGGCCGCGTTCGATCCAGCGGGGCTGCTGCTCGCGGTATTCGTAGATCATTCCACAGACGCTGGCCACACCGGCGTTGGCGAGCGCGAAATTGGGGTCGAGTTTGATGGCGTGCTCGAACATCTGAAGGGCGAAATCGAGGTCCCAGCGGCGAAGGTAGCTGCGGCCGCGCAGATAGTAATCGTAGGCCTGGAGGTTTTCGGTGGGTTTGCGGGTGATGGTCTTTTCTTCCTGCGGGGAAAGGGTGATGCGGAGGGCCTGAGCGAGGCTTCGCGCAATTTCGTCCTGAATGGCGAAGACGTCCTCGAGCTGGCGATCGTACCTTTCGCCCCAGAGGGTTTGCCGGGTGCGGGTTTCGACCAACTGGGCGGTGATGCGCAGGCGATTGCCGGCACGGCGAATGCTGCCACCCAGAACGTAGGCGGCGCCGAGACGGTCGCCGACTTCAGGGGCTGTGACCGGCTTATCGCGGAAGGCGAGGATTTCCGAGCGCGGAAAGGCGCGGAGCTGAGTGATCTTGGAGAGTTCGGTGATGATGTCCTCGGTCATGCCGTCGCGGAAGTATTCGTCTTCCTTGGCGCCGCTCAAATTCTCGAAATAAAGAACGGCGACGGATTTTTCGGGGGCAACCGCTGCGGAGGCGGCCGGAACGGGGCGCTGCTTGCCGGATTCCGCCGCGCGGCTACTCGATTCACGATCGCGCTTGAGCCGCTTGAGGTCGGAGCGAATCTCCGCGGCGGTCTGATAGCGAAGATCGCAGTCTTTTTCGAGCGCCTTGCTGATGATGCGTTCCAGTTCCGCGGGCATCGAGGAATTGAACGCGAGAGGCGGGCTGGGCGCGCGGTTGAGAATGGAATCGAAGATGGCGGCTGAGGTGTCGCCGGTGAAAGGCAGCTTGCCGGTGGCCATTTCGTAGAGGACGATGCCGAGAGAGAACAAGTCGGTGCGAGCGTCGAGTTCTTTCCCGAGGGCCTGCTCGGGAGACATGTAGGCAACGGTCCCCATGGCAGTGCCGGGGCTGGTGAGATGTTCGGGAGCGACCGACATGGTCACCTGACCGGAATCAGCGGCATGGGCGCCCTGGCCGGGCTGGCTGGGAGCTATCTTGGCGAGTCCAAAATCGAGGATTTTGGAAGGGCCGCGCTGCGGGACGAAGATGTTGGCCGGCTTGATGTCGCGGTGGATGATGCCTTTGGAGTGCGCCGCGGAAAGAGCGTCGGTAATTTCAATGCCGATGTCCAGGATGCGGTCCGGGTCCAGCGGCTTTCCCTGAATGAAATGCTTCAGGGTCTGGCCCTCGAGCCACTCCATGACGATGAAGGGCCGGCCGTCGTGCTCGCCAATGTCGTAAATGGTGCAGATGTTGGGATGATTCAGGGCGGAAGCGGCGCGGGCTTCGCGCTGGAAGCGTTCCAGTGTGGGCGCGTCTGTGGGCGGACCTTCGGGAAGAAATTTGAGGGCGACGAAGCGGTTGAGGCGCGTGTCTTGCGCTTTGTAGACGACGCCCATTCCTCCTCCGCCGAGCTTTTCGAGGACGCGATAATGGGAGATGGTGCGGCCAGTGACGGGCTGAGGGTTCGGCATGCGTGAGTCATCTTAGATGGGGGCTGGAGGCAAGTCAACGAAACGACTGTGCACACAGGCTGAAAAGCTGTGCTACTCCGGGCCGTGCTACCATCCGGGCAGCCCTGCCAGAAACGCTTCGCCCCGGAGCAGACGGTACGGGGCTTCGCGCGGCCGACCACAAACGGACAGAGCCGCGGGGGAGGCGATCCATGAAGTCGAACCGGCGCAGGAAGCAAACTGCGCGCAGTGAGGAGGGCGGGCTGTCGCGGCGGGAATTTGCGCGCGGAGCTACTGTGGCGGCCGCGGCTATCGCGACAATTCCCGGCGGCGTGCTGAATACGGCGGCGATTGCCGCGTCGCATGGCGTATCGGCCGCCGAGCTGCCGCAGCAGACGGCGGGCGAGAAGCCGAAGCTTTCGGCGGAAGCGGTGGCGGAAGCGGAAGCGAAGGTTTCGGAGATCCTGCGGCGGTATGGCGACAAGTTGGACGAGTCGCAGAAGGCGGATATCCGGCGGCTGGTGCGCGAAACACAGGCGGGACTCGAAGCGCTCCGCGCGTTTCCCCTGGAAAACAGCGACGAGCCGGCGACGGTGCTGCATCTCGTCGGGGGCGCGATTCCTGTCCGTCGATCAGCGGCTTCGCCAGCGCCAGCAAAACCGGCGGCGAAGCCGGGGGCATGAGCATGTACGTCGAAGAAACGCTCTACCTGACCGTGGGAGAGCTGGCCGAGCGGATCCGGACGGGCGCGATGTCGCCGGTGGAGCTGACAGAGAGTTATCTGGAGCGGGCGAAGCGGCTGGGGCCACGGTGGAATGCGTATGCGCTGCTGACTCCGGAGATTGCGCTCGAGCAGGCGCACGCGGCGCAACGGGAACTGCACTCGGGGCGCTATCGCGGGCCGCTGCATGGAATTCCGTTCGCGGCGAAAGACCTGCTGGCGGTGCGGGGGCTGCCGACCACGTGGGGCGCGCGCCCCTATGCAAAGCAGCAGTTCGATTACGATGCGACGGTCATCACACGTTTGCGCGAAGCGGGCGCGGTGCTGCTGGGCAAAGCGGCGATGATCGAGCTGGCGGGAGGAATGGGGTATCGCTATGCATCGGGGTCGCTGACGGGCGCGGCGAAGAATCCGTGGAACGAAGGCTGCTGGACGTGCGGGTCATCGAGCGGATCGGGAGCGATCGTGGCTGGGGCGCTGGCGGCGTTTGCGATCGGGACGGAGACGTGGGGCTCGATTGTGTGTCCCGCGGCGTTTTGCGGAATCAGCGGGCTGCGGCCGACGTATGGGCGCGTGAGCCGGCATGGGGGAATGGTGCTGTGCGCATCGCTCGACAAGATCGGGCCGCTGGCGCGGAGCGCGGCGGACTGCGGAATGGTGCTGGCGGCGATTGCGGGGCACGATCCGAAGGATCCGAGTTCGCTGCCGCGCGAGGAAGCGGCTTTTGCGTATCCGGCAGCGGGCGCGGCGCCGCGGAAGCTGCGGGTCGGATGGATTGCCGAGCAGATGAAGGATGCTCAGCCTGGCGTCGTGGCGGCGGCGAACGGGGCGCGGAAGGCGCTCGAAGCCGCGGGCGCCCACGTGACGGACGCGAAGCTGCCGGAGGGCCCGTGGGAAGCGGCGGCGGGAGTGATCGTGTCGGTGGAAGGCGCGTCGGCGTTTGACGATCTGATTTCTTCAGGCCGATGCCTGGAGCTGACCGATCCGCTGGGAAAGATCGGCGGATTCGTGAGCCAGCAGATTTCCGGTGCGGATTATCTGCGGGCGCAGCGGGCGCGCGCCGTGCTACAGGGAAAAATCGCGGAAATGTTC
>DASPSB010000369.1:0-2911 GCA_035624135.1 Candidatus Acidiferrales bacterium
GAAATTACTCACAAGCGCCGCCTCTCCGCTCTGGGTCCCGGCGGGCTTTCGCGCGAGCGCGCGGGGTTCGAAGTCCGCGACGTGCACCCCACGCACTACGGCCGCATCTGCCCCATCGAGACTCCGGAAGGCCCGAACATAGGCCTCATCAGCTCGCTCTCCTGCTTCGCGCGCATCAACGAGTTCGGGTTCATCGAATCGCCCTACCGCAAGGTCCGCAACGGCCGCGTGGTGGACTACGTTCAGGTGCTCAACGCCGGCGACAGTGAATTCAAGGCCGGCGACATCGTCGAGCTCGACAAGGTCGAGAACGTCAATGAAGAGCTGAAGCGGCGAAAAGTGACCGCAGAGCCGCACTGCTTCTACCTCTCCGCCTGGGAAGAAGACCGCTACGTGATCGCCCAGGCCAACGTGCCGCTCGATTCCCGCGGCACCATCGATGCCGAGCTGGTGAACTACCGGCAGGCTGGCAACTTCGTGCTCAAGAGCCGCGAAGAGGTGGACTACATCGACGTTTCGCCCAAGCAGCTCGTCTCCGTCGCCGCCAGCCTCATCCCGTTTCTCGAAAACGACGACGCCAACCGCGCCCTGATGGGCTCGAACATGCAGCGCCAGGCCGTTCCGCTCATCCGTGGCGAAGCGCCGCTCGTCGGCACCGGCATGGAACGCGTCACCGCGCGCGATTCCGGCGCCGTCGTTATCTGCCGCCGCGAAGGCGTAGTCGATCAAGTCGACAGCGAACGCATCATCGTGCGCGTCGAGTCCGATCACTCCGGCGTGCTCAGCCGCGAAGTCGGCTCCGACATTTACACGCTCACGAAGTTCAAGCGCTCCAACCAGAACACCTGCATCAGCCAGAAGCCGTTGGTGCGCGTGGGCGACCACGTGAAGCAGAACCAGGTGCTCGCCGACGGGCCCTGCACCGACCGCGGCGAGCTTGCGCTCGGCCGCAACGTTCTCTGCGCCTTCATCCCCTGGCGCGGCTACAACTTTGAAGACGCCATCCTGGTGAGCGAAAAGCTCGTCCGCGAGGACTACTACACTTCGATCCACATCGAAGAGCTGGAAATCGAGGCGCGCGACACCAAGCTCGGTCCGGAAGAAGTGACGCGCGACATTCCCAACATCAGCGAAAGCTTTCTCCGCAACCTCGACGAAAGCGGCGTGATCCGCATCGGCGCCACCGTCAAGCCAGGCGATATCCTGGTGGGCAAGGTCACGCCCAAGGGCGAGACCACCCTCACGCCGGAAGAAAAGCTCCTTCGCGCCATCTTCGGCGAAAAGGCCGGCGACGTTCGCGACGCTTCTCTCTATTGCCCGCCGGGCATCGAGGGCACCGTGGTGGACGTGAAAATCTTCTGCCGCAAGGGCGCGGAGAAGGACGAGCGCCACAAGGCCATCGAAGCCTCGCAGGAATCGCGGCTGGAGAAGAACCTGTCGGACGAAATCCGCATTCTCACCGACGAGCGCCTGAAGCGCCTTGCCGAAATCCTGTCCGGCCGCAAGCTGGCCGCCGACCTGCACGACGAGAAGACCAACAAGCGCCTGCTCACCAAGGGCGTCACGCTCACCCGCGACATGATCGAAAAAATTTCCACGCGCAACCTCAAGCGCCTGCGCCTGGACGAAAAAGACCCGCTCCTCATCGAGAAAATCGACGAGATCGAGGAGATGACTTCGCGGCAGATCGACGTGCTGCGCAAGATCACCGACGAGCGCATCGGCAAGCTCAAGAAGGGCGACGAGCTCCCGCCCGGCGTCATCAAGCTGGTCAAGGTTTACGTGGCCATGAAGCGCAAGCTCTCCGTCGGCGACAAGATGGCCGGCCGCCACGGCAACAAGGGCGTCATCGCGCGCGTGGTTCCCGAAGAGGACATGCCCTACCTGCCCGACGGCACTCCCGTGGAGATCGTCCTCAATCCCCTCGGCGTGCCTTCGCGCATGAACGTCGGGCAGATCCTGGAAACGCATCTCGGCTGGGCCGCCCGCGAGCTCGGCGGGCAGCTCATGCGCATCCTGGACGATTCGGCGCGCGCCGAAGCCGTCCGCAAGTGGTTCAAGGAGATGTTCGGCGAGACCTCGGTCTGGAAATCGCTCACCGAAATGGAGGACGACGACCTCCTCGATCTGGCCCGCAGCTTCCATGACGGCATCCCCATGGCCACGCCCGTTTTCGACGGCGCGCGCGAGGGGGAAATCCGCCATCTGCTGGAGCTGGCGGGACTGCCGGCCGCCGGAAAAACGGAACTCTTCGACGGCATCACCGGAGAAAAATTCGGCCAGCCCGTCACTGTCGGCTACATCTACATGCTCAAACTCTCCCACCTGGTGGACGACAAGATCCACGCGCGTTCCATCGGGCCCTATTCGCTCATCACCCAGCAGCCGCTCGGCGGCAAGGCCCAGTTTGGCGGCCAGCGCTTCGGCGAAATGGAAGTCTGGGCGCTCGAGGCTTACGGCGCGGCGCACATCCTGCAGGAGCTGCTCACCTGCAAGTCGGACGACGTGTATGGCCGCGCGAAAATCTACGAGGCCATCGTGAAGGGCGAGCCGGGGATCGACCCCGGCGTTCCGGAATCGTTCAACGTCCTGGTTCGCGAGTTGCAGTCGCTGTGCCTGGACGTCGAGTTGATGAAGCGTCAGAAGCCGTCCGAGCAAGCGGCGGACTGACCGGCGTTCGCGGGCTCGCCCGGCCGCCCGCGTGCGCATGAGGTGCACCGGTTTTTTGCTGGAAGCCGCCCCCGGCACAGGGTGGCAGGAGGAAGGCCTTGTACCGTAGCAGCCCGTATGACCGTGCAAGCCAGATCGCCGATTTCGATTCCATCCGGATCAGTCTGGCATCTCCGGAAAAAATCCGCTCCTGGTCCCACGGCGAGGTGACCAAGCCGGAAACGATCAACTACCGCACCTT
>DASPSB010000406.1:0-2737 GCA_035624135.1 Candidatus Acidiferrales bacterium
AGAGAACTTTCCGGTGGGGTCAACGGGGCGGTATAGGTAGTCCATGCGCCGCTCTGGGTCGCCGTGGGCGACAGACTGCCGCACGGGGACGGGGAGCATTTGAGGCTCCACGTAACGCCTTTATTTGTTGGATCATTGCTCACAAAAGCTTGCAACTGCCAGGTGCCGCCAGCGGGGAGTTTGAGTGCCGTACTGCCGGTGTTGGTTCCGATGCTAATGGAGACTGGAGCGACGATGACGGTAATGTTGGCGCTGCCGGACTTGGTGGGATCAGTGACGGAGGTCGCGGTGACCGTGACGGCGGGATTAGCTGGCACTGTCGGGGGCGCTGTGTAGGTCGTTGGTGCGCCGCTCAGCGTGCTGGTTGGCGAAACATCGCCGCAGCCCGGCGAGCATGCGGTTCCATTTTGGGTGAGAGTCCAAGTGACGCCTTTGTTGCTCGGATCGTTGCTCACCGTGGCAGTGAGCTGCGTCGATCCACTAATCTGAACCGACGGGGCACCGGACCCGACCGTGACGATGATGGCCGGAGGCGGGGGAGGAGGTGGGGGCGGGGGGGCGGATGCGCCGCCGTTGCAACCGATACTACCGGCAGCGATGACCACGCCCAGCAAAACAATCCTGATACAGTCTGAGCTGTGGAACCAGGACAACCGAACCGGACGGCACTGGCGGCCGCAGCCCACCGCGCGGCGCACCAACTCCTCGAAAACGGAAGCATTTTTGCCGATCCGCTGGCGGTGCGGATCCTGGGGCAGGATGCAGAAACCGTGGCGCGCGAGGCAAGGGAACATCCTTCGCGGCGGAGGATGCGGCTGTTCATAGCGCTGCGGACGCGGTTTGCGGAGGATGCGCTGGCAGCAGCGGTCGAACGCGGCGTGCGCCAACTCGTTGTGCTGGGCGCAGGACTGGATACGATTGCATACCGGAGCCCGTGGGGGAATCGAGTGCACGTTTTCGAAGTGGACCAACCCGCGACGCAGGCCTGGAAGCGCGCGCGTCTGGCGGATGCCGGCGTCGCAGTACCGGAGTGGCTGACGTTTGCTCCCGTCCACTTCGAGCAGGAGACGCTCGCGGATGGGTTGAAGGCAGCCGGGTTCGAGCCCGCGCACGAGACATTTTTCACCTGGCTCGGCGTGGTGCCCTATCTGACGGAGACGGCGGTCTGGTCCACGCTGGGATTCATCGCGAGCATGCCGGGAGGCGCACACGTGGTATTCGATTACGCGGATCCGCCGGATACCCTTTTGCCGGAAATGCGCGCGTTCTATGAGCAGGGAGCCGCGCGCGTAGAAGCGCTGGGAGAAAAATGGCTCACGCACTTCGAGCCCGCAGTGCTGCGCGGCAAGCTAGCGAGCCTGGGCTTCCTGGAAATTCAGGACTTAGGGCCGCCGGAATACCGAACACGGTATTTCCCGAATTATGCGGGCCCGCTGCCTGAACGCGGCGGGCACATCCTGCGGGCGACAACGGTGTGAGAATCCATCGCCCGGTGAATCAGCGAGCGAATGGATAAATCTCGTCAGCGATCCAATAATTTTCCAGGAGAACGGCCAGCACTGCGCCCAGAATCCAGATTGCGCTGCGAAAATGGAACCGCCGCGGGCCCAGCCCGAAAGCCTGAAAGACGAATTCCGCAGCGTACGCAACTGAATACAAAAGATTGGCTATGAGAGCCAGGACACTGAGTTGAGTGGCGCCAAGGATGGTCATGACGGGGCGGAGATGGGGCCAGGTGCCGACGAACCAGGCTAGGGCGAATCCTGCGAGCACGAGGTTGTAGGTAAGGCGGCGTGGCTCCCAGAAGCGGAGGGCCGCAGCGACGTTTTCCGGAAGGCGGCTGGAGGCGCGCCGGGCGAAGGCAGGCCCGCCGGTGGAGTGAGATGATTGCATGGAACCCTCCTCATGTGGCGCCCGAGATCACGCGGTGATGCGAAAAAAATGCCGGAACGATTACTGCGAAATTGGGACCTCCCATGCCACAGCCGGGAAAGGCGGGAGGCTAAGAAGAATTTTCCCGTGGAAGGGGCTGTTTTCGTGGTCGATGATGAAGTGAGAAGCTGGATCAACATCGGTAATTAGAAGGCGCAGGCTGCGCGCACCGCGGGGCACTTCGAATAATAAGCGAGTGATATAGGATTCGCCCGGCCGCAACGGCTGCGTCATGGGAGTGGAGGGCGCGGCAGCCATCCCCGCAAGCGGCGAGAATTCGCGGCCGGTCCCGTCCACCAGCACTACCCGGCGCTGCTCCGGCGTGAGCGGGCCATTGCCGCGAAAGCTGGCGATGCTGTTCTGGTCGAACCAAGTCTTGAGGCCAACCGTTATGCGAGTCACTTCAGGCGGCCGAGAGGCTTGCTCGGCGGCTTTGATGTCCTCCGCGTGAACGTCTTCGATGGAGTAAGCGATGTGGCAATCGGCTTCGCAGAAGTATTTCCATTGGCCGGGGGCAAGGATTCGTTCGCCGCTCAACCCGCCGACACCGAGCAAGACGAGCGCGTAACCCGCGGCGACGGCGATTGCGGCGCCAGCGGCAAGAAGCGCGATGAATTTTCGCCGGGCGACCGCCGCGGCCAGTGCGGTGAACAAACTGACGGCCACGGTCAATTCCGAGCCCATGAGCAGCAGGATCATCAGATGAGCAAATCGGGGTGTTGCGGCCATCCGGCTTCCCCCTTTCCAGGCTTGCCCCGGTCAGCCTGCGAGTTCTCGTGGCAACGCGCCGCGGGTGCGTTCCCTG
>DASPSB010000317.1:0-18282 GCA_035624135.1 Candidatus Acidiferrales bacterium
CTCGAACACCCGGTGGACTACTTCTATCACTGGATGGTCGAAGTTCTCGCGGAAGGGAAGCCGGAGATTCTCGGGGAGTATCCGTACCCCTCCGCGGCAACACGCCGCTGATGCGGCGGGCCTCACGCCGGTGAAAGACTGCGCGACTGCTTTCCCTCTTCGGGGCGGCCCGTTTGTGCGGAGATGCGCCGCCTCCACCCTGCTGTGCGCGTGGATTCTCCTCGGACCAGCGCGGGCGGGGGCGCAAGGCGCCGGCGCGGCGCCCAACGCGGCTGCCGACGAACTCGCCACGCTCTCACGAGCGATGCGCGACCGCGACACTCCCGCAAATTTCCAGCGGTTGGCGGAATTTGCGCGCGAGCATGAGAACGATTCGGCCGGTCCTCTCGCGGCACTTGCGCTCGGCTATCGAGACTATACGCACAACCGGTCTGCGGAGGCTGCGGCGTGGTTCAGCCAGGCGGAGCAGGGGACCCTGTTAGCGGACTACGTCCTCTACTGGGAAGCGCAGAACGCGCGCGGCGAACATCGCACCGCCGCGGCGCTGGACCTGCTGGACCGCATTGTGCACGACCATCCTTCGAGCGCGATCCTGCCGCAGGCGCTCGAAGCGCTTGCGGGAATTGCGCTGGAGCAGGGAGACGCGCGGCGCGCGCGCTATGCGCTGGAAGACTTTCAAAAAACGCCTGAGCATTCCGGACTGCTGCTGCTGCGGGCACGGGCCCGGGAGCTGGATCGTGCTTTGTCGCTGGCCGCGGCCGATTACGTGGCTGTCTATTACCGTTTCCCGCTCTCGGCCGAAGCGAAGCGCGCCGGAGAACGGCTCGATCCCCTGCGTCACGAGCTGCGGACTGAGTTTCCGGAGATCACACCGGAGATGCGCCTGGCGCGGGCGGCCGCGTTCTACGACGCGCGGCAGTGGAGACAAGCTCGGGCGGAATATCAGGCGATTGCGAAGGTATTGACAGGCGCGGAGCGCGAGCGGGCGCTATTGCGCGCCGCAGCAAGCGCCGTGGGGCCGCACGGAGGGCCCGGGCCGCTCGAGCAATTGCACTTGTCGGATGCGGACCTGGACGCGGAGCGGTTTTCGCTGCTCGCCGAGGCGTATCACCGGAAGAAAAAAACGGACACGATGGAGCGGGCCGCCGAGTCGGCTGTGTCGCGCGCGCCGCGCAGCAATGGAGCCGCTACCGCGCTTTTCGAGGTGGGAAATTACTTTTGGTCGAGCCTGGATCGCGAGACGGCCGCGGCCTATTACAAGCGGTCGCTCGATGCGAGCCTGACAAGTGCGGCAGCTGAGACTGCGAAGTGGCGCCTGGCCTGGACAGCGTATCTGGACCGCGACGCGAACGCCGCGACGCTGTTCGAGGAGCACGTGCGGCAATTTCCCACGTCCTCGTATCTGCCCGAAGCGATCTATTGGCTGGGACGCCTGGCCGAGCGGTCAGGAGACGCGGCGCGTGCACGAACGTTTTTCCTGAAGGTCGCGGGCCGCTTCCCGCAAACGTATTGGGGCAGCCAGGCGCGGGCGCGTCTACAAGCGATCGGGCCGGGGAACGAGACGCAGGCGGAGCAAATTCCGGTGCTTGCGCTGGTAGCGCCGCCAAAGCCGCTGCCTGAACTTTCCGCGCCCCTGCCTGCCGCTGCAGCCGTCCGCGACGCGCGGGCCCGCGCGCTGGCCGCCATCGGTTTCGACGCGTCGGCGGATTTGGAGTGGCGCCTGGGTTACGCGGAGACGGGCAATGCATCGCTGCTCGTATCGCTGGCACAAGCGGCGCTCGCCGATGGACGCTACCCACTTTCTATTGTCACGATTCGACAGGCAATCCCGCAGCTCGAAGCGCGGCGTTGGGAGGAATTGCCGCTCGAGGTATGGGCCGCGGCATTTCCCATGCCGTATGCGGCGCAGATTCGCAGCGCGGCGGCGAGCCAGGGCATCGACCCGATGCTCGTCGCTGGTTTGATCCGGCAGGAATCGGCGTTCCAGCCGCATTCGGTGTCGCGCGCCAAGGCCATCGGGCTGATGCAGGTGCTGCCGGGAACGGGAAAGCGGCTGGCCCGCGAGCTGCGCATTCCCTACAGCCGGTCCAAACTCTTTGAGCCCGACTATAATCTCCGGCTAGGCACGCGGTATCTGGCCGATCTGGTTGCAATGTTTGGGAGCGAGGAGCCCGCGCTGGCCGCCTACGACGCGGGCGAGGACCGCATCGCCGGATGGCAGGCGGAACGGAAGTACGACGAAATGGCAGAATTCATCGAGTCCATTCCCATCACCGAAACGCGCGAATACGTGCAGATCGTTTCGCGCAACGCATCCATCTACCGCCGGCTGGGCAGCGCGCAACAATGAGCCGCCCGGCTGCGAGTCGCACGCGCGTGTCTGAGAAGGCGGGACGATTCACCGAGTCCGTAATCCGCGAAATGACGAGGCTGGCGCTGCTGCACGGCGCCGTAAACCTTTCGCAGGGGTTTCCTGATTTTCCCGCGCCCGCGGAGTTGAAAGAGGCTGCGCGGCAAGCCATCGCCGCGGACATCAATCAATATGCGATCACCTGGGGAGCGCGCGACTTCCGGGAAGCCATCGCGGAGCAATTTACAGCGCGCCACGGCGTGCCTGTGGACCCGGAGCGCGACCTGACCGTCTGCTGCGGTTCGACCGAGGCGATGATTTCCACGATGCTCGCCGTGGTGGATCCCGGCGACGAGGTGGTGATCTTCGAGCCGTTCTACGAAAACTACGGGCCGGACGCCATACTCTCGGGAGCACGTCCACGCTTCGTGCGGCTGCGGCCGGAGCAGGGTTCCACGGCGTCGCAGCCGGCAACGTGGAGTTTCGATCGTGGCGAACTGGCGGCTGCGTTCGGCCCGGCGACGCGCGCAATCATCGTAAACACGCCGAACAATCCCACCGGCAAGGTGTTCACACGAGAGGAGCTCGAATTCATCCGCGACCTGTGCGTGAAATGGAACGCGCTGGCGATTACGGATGAAATCTACGAACACATTCTGTACAACGGGGCGAAGCATGTGGCGCTGGCGTCGCTCGACGGCATGCGCGATCGCACGATAACGATCAATGGCCTGTCGAAGACCTACAGCGTAACTGGCTGGCGTGTGGGCTGGGCGATCGCGCCGGCAGACCTGGCCGGAGCCATCCGTAAGGTTCATGATTTTCTCACCGTGGGCGCAGCGGCGCCGCTGCAAGCCGCCGGAGCAATGGCGCTGCGCCTGTTGCCTGCCTACTATGAGCGGCTCGCGGCAGGATACGGCGAGCGGCGCGACATCGCACTGGAATTCCTGGAGCGTGCGGGCTTCCGCTGCTTCCGTCCGGCGGGGGCGTACTACATCATGACGGACATCTCTAATTTCCCCTTTGCGGACGATCTGGAATGCTCGCGGTTTCTGGTGGAGAAGGTAGGCGTGGCCGTGGTGCCCGGCTCGAGCTTCTATCAGAATCCGGCTGATGGCGCGCGCCAGGTGCGCTTTGCATTCTGCAAGACACGCGAGACGCTGGAAGCGGCCGCGGCGCGGCTGAGCCGGATGGCGGAGAAACTCTGCGCGCGCTGAGCCGGCGGCCCGCGGCGCTGTGCTACAATCCGCGATTCACGGAGGGTGCGACCGGCGATGATACTGAACCTGGTCCCTGCAGGGACGCGCGTTACGGCAAACGGCGACGGCGAACGGTTCGACATCAGCTCCAGCAATACGCGCACGTTTCTATGCACCCTCGAAATCACCGCGCAAATCGAGCAGGAATCCATCGACGTTTCCATCCAGGTTTCCGACGACGGCGAAAATTGGGGAGCGAAACCGTTCCTGATGCTGCCGCAGCAGTTCTACCGCGGGCGCACGCGCCTGCTGCTGGATCTGACCCTGCGTCCCCAGGCGCGGCACATCCGCGCGCACTGGGAGGTGAGCCGCTGGGGCCGCGTGGCGCCCACGCCGATGTTTGAGTTTTCATTCACGCTCGAAGAAGTACCCGCCAGCCTGCCGTTAGCCGCTCGTAGTTAAATCGGGCGCGCGGCCGCGCTCAATGCCCTGGAAACCCGAAAAATTGGAAGTGCGAGTGGGGTAGGAAGCTGACGGTCGGTTGCCCTTTGGTGGTGCTTCCTACCCCGCGAGTGGTCTTTGGTGGTTTGGACGCGGAGCCCCGCAAAAAGGTTTCCCTTTGATTTGGGAAGCCGCGAAAACTCTTCGCGGCCGCGGCGCGCCTCACTTCCGTCCCCGGGGACAGAAAATCGCACCGTCGTATTGTGTGCAGACGTTTCGGGACTACAATGGCGGCAGCCTCAGGGGGAGTTCCGGAGGCCGGATGAGCGTAGGGGGCATCCGGACCGGGGAATCCATGAATGGAGTTCGGTAGTCGGCAATCCTAAACCCTGAGGTGTGTTTCTATGGCAACCATCGAAAACTTAGAGGCTAGCACGTACCGCAAAGTGGACCTGCGCCTGCTGTGGTTTCTTTTCCTCTGCTACATCCTGGCCTATCTCGACCGCGTCAATGTGGGATTTGCCAAGCTCCAGATGCTCAAAGATCTTTCCTTGAGCGATGCCGCGTTCGCCACCGGAGCCGGCATTTTCTTCATCGGCTATTTCTTTTTTGAAGTGCCGAGCAACGTGCTGCTGAAGAAATACGGAGCGCGGATGTGGATCGCCCGGATCATGATCTCCTGGGGCATCATTTCCGCCTGCATGATGTTTGTAAGAGACAAGTGGTCTTTCTACGGCCTGCGTTGTCTTCTCGGTTTGGCTGAGGCTGGTTTCTTTCCCGGCATCATTTTCTATTTGACGCTATGGTATCCCTCGAAATTGCGCTCGGTGCGTACTGCTTGGTTCGTTTCCGCCATCGCGGTTTCGGGAGTCATTGGCAATCCCATCTCCGGATGGATCATGGACAAGTTTTCCGGAGCGGGCAACCTGGCGGGATGGCAGTGGCTTTTCCTGGCGGAAGGGATTCCCTCCTTCCTGGTTGGTTTCTGGGTCATCCTGTATCTGGACAGCAGCATTGCCGAGGCCAAATGGCTCACAGCGGAGCAAAAAGCGCTGCTCGAGAATAATCTGGCAGCCGAAGATAAGCACAAGACCGAACACAAGTTGAGCGACGCATTCGCCAGCGGAAAAGTGTGGGTGCTGTGCGCCATTTACTTTACTTTGATGATCGGGCTCTACGGAATCGCCTTCTGGCTGCCTACGATAGTCAAGGCGTTTGGGGTCAAAGGTTATCTCGATGTGGGGCTGATTACCGCCATACCCTATGCCGTGGCTGTTGTCGGCATGATGGTCCTCAGCCACAATTCCGACCGGACCGGAGAGCGGCGCCTGCATTACGTGGCCAACGTGACTGCGGGCGCGGCGGGACTGGTGCTGAGCGGCGTGTATGCCTCGAATCCTGTGCTGGCCATCATTTTCCTTTCCATCGGCACCTTGGGCGTAATCGGATCCATGCCGCTGTTCTGGCCACTCCCTTCAGCCTTTCTGGCCGGGACCGCAGCCGCTGCCGGAATCGGAATCGTGAACTCGGTGGGCAATCTAGGCGGTTACGTGGGGCCGAATATTCCCATTTGGGTGAAACAGGTTTCCGCCGATCCATCCGCGGCGCTATACGTCATTGCCGGACTTCTGATGGTTGGGGCTTTTCTGACGTTTTTCTTTATTCCCAAATCTCTTCGCGTCCGGGTAGGCGGATAGAGCGGCCCGTCCCGACCCGGTTCGGCCGGCTGCCAGTTCGGGGTGATTCGCGACCGTGGCGGCCAGCTTGCAATTATGGGGATGCCGGGGCATTGCCCGGAGCGGAATTTTTCTTGTCCATTTCCTGGCGAACTTCCGCAAGTCGCACGCGCATGCGATCGCTGGTGGGGCCTTTAGGCACGAGTTTTAGGTACTCCGTCAGATCGTGAAAGAGTTTGCCCGTTTCGTGACGCTGGTCGTGGATTGCGGCGAGAACGAGATATGCCTTTGGAACCTTCCGCGCCTCTTCGAGTGAGATGTTGGCCTCCTGCTCCGCCAGGTCCAGTTTCCCCTGCCCCAACAAGGCGCGCGCGAGTTCGTAATGACCCAGCCCCGATTCCGGAGTGGTCTTGAGCCCTTTGCGGGCCGCCTCCTCTGCGGGACCATACTCTTTCCGTCCGGAGAGCAAGGCCGCGTAGGAGAACTGCGACGGGCCATACTTCCCGTCGCTCATGCGGATCGCTTCCTTGTACTCGCTCTCGGCGTCCGGCAAGCGCTCCATCTGTTCGTACGCCACGCCCATTTGGTGGTGCGCTTCGTAGAAATCGGGAGCTTCGGCGAGTGTGTTGCGGAAATAAGCGAGGCTCTTGGAAGGGTTGTGGTTGCTGTAGAGTTCCCGCAAGCCGTGCTCGTATGCCTCGCGGGCTTTGGCCGGAAGCTGAAGCGCTCTTACCGAAACCGTGTTGCCGCCGGGCGTGTCCGAGATTCCGTTCTTGCGGATGCGGATAACGAGTTCGGAGTCGGCCGAGAGCTCGATATTTCCGGACCCGGCGACGTAGCCTGCCGCGGTTACGAAGAGCTGGTAAGTGTCCGTCGGGAGATCCGTGAAGAAATATTCCCCGGCGCCGTTTGTCGAGCCGGAGGTACTTGTTCCTCGCGACCCCTGCGCCTGGACCTGTGCGCTCGCGATCGGCTGCTCCGTTCCATCCTCGCGAATGCTGACTCGCAAGGTATGGGGCTGCTGGCGTGTCGGGAAGCCGGGGTTAGTGCTCCGCTGTGCGTAGCAATGCGGCGCAAGAAGTAATGTTCCGAGCATCGCCAGCCGGAGAAGGTTCGTCGGCCGCATGGAATCCCTCTGACGCATTCGCGCCGTGCTTGGCAATGACGCGTCCGGGCCACGTTGCCTGACGCGTATCCATCGGGCAATTTCCGGGGAGTGTATTCCCGGTTGGTCTTTCTGTCAATTTGCACAGGGGGGCGACGGCGCGGGATCCTTGCTATGGCAAGTCCACGGTCTGCGCGTACTGGGCGATCGCCACCTTCCACCGCTCCCGCTGGCGAACGAGGCCAGCCAGAGCATTGAGTCCGGGCGGCTCGCCGTGCACCAGCCAGGATTGCTTCGGCGGGGACTCGAAGCCATTGAGCCAGCGGAGGAGTTCGCTCTGTCCGGCGTGTGCGGATAATTGATTCATTTCTATGATTTCAGCGCGCACAGGAACGTCGGCGCCGTAGATGCGGACCGTTTTGGCTCCGTCGGCGAGCGAGCGCCCGCGCGTGCCCGCGGCCTGGAAGCCGACCAGGAGCACGGCATTGCGCGCATCGGGCAGGCGCCGCTCGAGGTGATGCAGCACGCGTCCCCCCGTGGCCATGCCGCTCGCGGAAAGAATCACGCAGGACGCGACGCGGTTGATCTGCTTCGACTCCTCGACCGAACGCGCCATGTGTACGTGACGCAGATCCAGCGGGTCGCCGGTGTCCTGTTCGATGCGCTCGAACTCGGGACTGTGGTCTTCGCGGTGCGAAAGGTAAAGCTCCGTCGCGGTGATGGCCATGGGGCTGTCCACGTAGGTCGGGAGCTGGGGGATGCGCCCGGCGAGTTCGAGCTGCCGGAGAAGATAAAGAAGCGTCTGGATGCGGCCGACGGCGAAGCCGGGAATCACCAGGCTGCCGCCACGCTTCGCCACGCGGTTGATCACCTCAGCGAGCTGGTCGGAGACGGAGCCGGAGGGATGGTCGCGGTCGCCGTAGGTGGATTCGCAAAGCAGGTAGTCAGCACGGGGCGGCGTGCGCGGGTTGTTCAGGATCGGCTGATCGTACCGGCCAATATCGCCCGAAAAAACCACGGTGATGGTGCGGATGTTTTCGGTGATGGTGAGCTCGAGAGAGGAGGAGCCGAGGATGTGTCCGGCGTCGAATCCGCGCACGGAAAATTCGGGACTGATGCGGAACGGGTCACTGCGGGGAATCTCGTGAAGGCGGGTGAGTGCTTCCTGCGCGTCGTCGACGGTGTAGAGCGGCAGCACGGGTGAATGTTTGCTCGAACCTTTGTGCTCAGCGTACTCCGCGTCTTCTTCCTGGATGTGCGCAGAATCGAGAAGCAGCAAGCGCGTCAGCTCGCAGGTGGCGGGGTTGGCATAGATGGGGCCGCGAAAGCCCGCGCTCACCAGGCGGGGCAGGTAGCCAGTGTGATCGATGTGGGCGTGGGTCAGCACCACCCAGTCGATGGTTGCAGGCGAAATGGGCAGCGGCGCCCAATTGCGCAGCCGCAGCTCCTTTTCGCCTTGGAACAGTCCGCAGTCCACGAGCAGCCTTTTTCCGGTCGCTTCCACGAAGTATTTCGAGCCCGTGACCGTTCCGGCAGCCCCGAGAAAAGTGAGCTTGGCCATGGCGACACATTGTAGATGAAGCGAAGCTCAGGCGTTTGACGCATTCTCGGCTGGGATGCTATAAACGAATCACTCCTGCGGTGGGGCTGTGGCGCAGTTGGGAGCGCGCCTCGATGGCATCGAGGAGGTCGTGGGTTCGAATCCCATCAGCTCCACCATTCATCATCGGTCCAAACCGGACGCATGGGTTACAGAACGCACCGCCCACAGAGGTGGCAACCTTGGTTGAAGGCGGGTGCAGCCAATCGCCAACCGCGCCGCTTCCTTAGGCCCTGCACGTGAAATGTGATATGTGCTCAGCGATTTCAACCTAAACTTTCTGCATTCTGCTTTGTGTTTTAAGAGTCGGCCCATCTCGTAGGGGACGTCCTGCAGCATGTCTTCGGCGTTGCCGGGGTCGGGCACTCGGCGGCCTATGAAGTTGCGCAATCGCGACCGCTCCCGATTGCCGAATCCTTACCGGCGCGCTTCTCCAACTCATTTGGTTTCAATCGCTTACGCAATTTTAGGGGGGAGGGGTACTCATGCCATCCCAAGCGGAGGCTTCTTGTCTTTCCTCAGTTTCCGCTTATCCCCTTCCTGCGCTAGACTCGGTCTCCCTCGCCGGCTCGCCGCGCACTGTCTGCGGCGGCTCCGGAGGCGTCTCACATGAACTTTGAATTCAGCGATAAGGTAAAGCAGCTTCTCGAACGCCTTCAGGCGTTTCTCGATGCCCACATCTATCCCAACGAACAGCGCTACTACGACGAGATCGCGCATGACCGCTGGAAACCTACGCGCATCATCGAAGAGCTGAAGCCGAAGGCGCGCTCCGCTGGGCTGTGGAATCTCTTCTTGCCGGAAGATGAGCATGGCGCAGGCCTCACCAACCTCGAATATGCTCCCCTTTGTGAGTTGATGGGTCGCAGTGTGATGGCGCCCGAGGTTTTCAATTGCTCCGCTCCAGATACAGGCAACATGGAAGTCCTCGCGCGTTATGGAACACCGGAACAAAAAAAGCGATGGCTCGAGCCGCTGCTCGCCGGAGAAATCCGCTCCTGCTTTGCGATGACTGAACCCGCCGTGGCCTCCTCAGACGCCACAAACATCGAGGCCAGCATCGTCCGCGACGGCGATCACTACATTCTCAACGGCCGCAAGTGGTGGATTTCCGGCGGCGGAGACCCGCGGTGCAAAATCGCCATCTTCATGGGCAAAACGGATCGTTCCGCCCCCGTTCACAAGCAACAATCCATGATCCTCGTGCCGATGGATACGCCCGGCGTGAAGGTCGAGCGCCTGCTTACCGTCTTCGGCTACGACCACGCGCCTCACGGCCACGCCGAACTCACCTTCACAAATGTCCGCGTCCCGGCCGCGAACATGCTTCTCGGCGAAGGACGCGGCTTCGAAATCGCCCAGGGCCGTCTCGGTCCCGGCCGCATCCATCACTGCATGCGGTGCATCGGAGTGGCCGAACGCGCCCTTGAAATGATGTGCAGCCGGGTCGTGTCGCGCGTTGCCTTCGGCAAGCCGCTGGCCGAGCAGGGCACCATCCGGGCTGATATCGCCCGATCGCGCATGGAAATCGATCAGGCCCGCCTGCTCACCCTCAAAGCAGCGCAGATGATGGACACTGTCGGCAACAAAGGCGCGCGCTCGGAGATCGCTATGATCAAGGTTGTTGCTCCCAATATGACGCTCCGCGTACTCGACCGCGCAATTCAAGCTTTCGGCGGCGCTGGAGTATCGGAAGACACGTTCCTGGCCGCTGCGTGGGCCAACGTCCGCACGCTTCGGCTGGCCGACGGGCCCGACGAAGTCCACGTGGAGTCGATCGCCAAGCACGAACTAAGAAAATTCGAGAAGCAGCGCGCGCTTCGGCCCGAGCGTTAGCCGGTCCCGCGCGACCAAGGAGAATCGCATGGCACAAGCGCCCGCGAGCCTGTTCCCAATCCCTCAGCCTCCTTCGTTTGCTACTGTCGAGGAAGAGCGTAAGCACCGCAAGCAGCGGCTTGCCGCCGGCTTTCGTCTCTTCGCCCGCTTCGGTTATGACGAAGGCGTTGCCGGCCACATCACCGTGCGCGATCCCGGCCGGCCCGATCATTTCTGGGTGAATCCCTTCGGCACGTACTTCGGTCACATCCGCGCCTCGGATCTGATCCTCGTCAATCATCACGGCGACGTGGTGGAAGGCAAGCAGCCGCTCAACGCTGCCGCGTTCGCCATTCATTCCCGCGTTCATGCTGCACGGCCTGATGTGGTGGCCGCTGCGCACTCCCACTCGCTCTATGGCAGGACGTGGTCCTGCATCGGCCGCCTGCTCGACCCGCTGTCTCAGGATGCGTGCGCATTCTACGAGGACCACGCGCTCTTCGCCGATTACACCGGCGTCGTCTACGAAACTTCCGAAGCCGAGCGCATCGCGCAGGCTTTGGGTTCGAAGAAGGCCGTCATCCTTCGCAATCACGGCCTGCTTACCGTCGGCGAAACCGTGGACGAAGCCGTGTGGTGGTTCATCACTATGGATCGAAGCTGCCAGGCCCAGCTTCTGGCGGAAGCTGCCGGCGAACCCACTCCAATTGCTCCCGCCGACGCGGCCACCGCGCACCAGCAAGTCGGCTCGCATCTCGCCGGCTGGTTTCAGGCTCAGCCCCTGTTTGCCCGCATCATTCGCGAGGAGCCGGGGTTGCTCGAGTAGCCCATGTCCGCGCGCCTGGTTACATCCATCGAAGGCTTGAAGGAGTTTGTTGGCCGCGAAATCGGCCTCTCGGACTGGTTCGAGGTCACGCAGCAGCGCATCCACAATTTCGCGGAAGCCATCGAAGACCGGCAGTGGATTCACACTGATCCTGAGCGTGCGAAACGCGAGTCACCGTATGGCAGCACCATCGCGCACGGCTTCCTCACCCTCTCGCTGATGGGTCATCTGATGAATCAGGCCTTCGAAGTTCGCGGAATGCGGATGGGCATCAACTACGGACTGAACCGCGTGCGTTTTCCCGCGCCGGTTCGTTCCGGCTCGCGAATCCGAGGCCGCGTGTCCCTGGATTCGCTCAAGGATTTTCAAGGGGGGAGCGAAGCAGTGTATTCCCTCACTGTGGAATCGGAAGGCGCGGCGAAGCCCTGCTGCGTCGCAGAGTGGATTGTTCGCTATTATGCAGAATAAGTCTTGTGCAAATCCGGCGTTCAGATCGAGTTTTTTTCGGCAGCCTGGAGCGCCGCGCGCATCAAGGTCTGCACCACTTCTGCCATCCCGGAAAACCGCGCGTCCTTTGTGAGCCCCTGGCGATAGCGGTAGTAAATCTGCTGCACGATTACCGCGACTTTGAAGCGCGCAAAAACCAGATAGAACACGACATTGGAAACATCGCGTCCTGATGCGCGCGCGTATCTTTCCGCGAGCCTAGCCCGGCTCAGACTACCCGGGTAGGTCGAAGGGCACCACCGGATTTTCTGCAAGCCTTCGCCGTCCTCCGGATCAACCCAGTACGCGAGTGTGGTTCCCAGGTCGGAGAGCGGATCCCCGATCGTACACATCTCCCAATCGAGCACGCCAATGATTTCCGTCAGGTTCGCCGGGTCGAGCACTACATTGTCGTACTTGTAGTCGTTGTGAATGAGCGCGGCGCCGCCCGTCGCCGGCATGCGCTCCATCATCCACTCCGAGACGCGATCCACTTCGGGCAGTTCGTCCGTTTTCGAGCCGAAGTAGCGCTCGGTCCATCCGCGGACCTGGCGCTCCAGATACCCGTAGGGCTTTCCCAGGTCGCCCAGACCCACCGCTTTGTAATAGAGCGCGTGCAGGCGCGCCAGGTTGTCGATGAAGGATTCGCTCAATCGCTGCGCCATTTCCGCGGAGAACGGCATGTCCGCGGGAGGGTCCCTGCGCAGGATTACGCCGTGAATCGGCTCCATGAGGTAGAAGGGCGCTCCCAGCACGCCATCGTCGTCGCAGTATGCGAGCACTTTCGGGGCAGGCGGATAGGCCGCGTGCAGCTTCGAAAGCACGCGGAACTCCCGCCCCATGTCGTGCGCCGACTTCACCCTGCTGCCGAACGGCGGCCGCCTCAGGATCAGTTCGCGCGGACCCAATCGCACGAGATACGTGAGGTTGGAGTGCCCGCTCGGAAATTGCTCCACGCGCACCAGCCCGCTGCACCCGGGAAAGTGCTGGAGCAGAAACGGCTCCAGCCGGGCGAGGTCCAATTCCTCGCCCTGCCGCACCGCGCGCGGATGATCGGTGAAATCCTTCATCGGGTCCTGCGCGATCTCTCTCTATCGGTACGTCACGAGTTTTGCCCCATCCAGATGCGGGGTCGCATTGAATGCGCTCAGTGTGAACCGCTCCCCGGAGAACAGGAACTCGCTGTACGAGCAATTCCGCGACATCCACATTATGCGCAGGGTATCCAGAGGCCTCAGATGCAACGCGCGCTCCACGGCCACGGCGATTGGCCCGCCGGACGTGAAAACGGCCGCGGTCGCACCATGCCCGCAGCGTGCCATGAACGCGGAGATTCCGCGATTTACGCGCGCGCGGAACTCCGCCCACAACTCCACGCCCGGGACCGGCAATTCACCGCTCACCCACCGCCCGATCACCGTCTCGAAGAGACGCTGAAAATTCTTCGATCGCTCTTCGGGCGTCGCCGAGCCGCCAATCGCGGCATTGAGTGCGCGCACCTGCTCGTCCGTCTGAATCAGTTTGGGCAGCGAGTCCCGCAGCACGCTCTCCGCATCGCATTCATTGAATTCCGGCACCGGGATGGGCTCAGGAAAACGCACGCCGGCGCGGCGGTAGGCTTCCGCCACGATTCTTGCCGTGTTCCTTTGCCGCGAAAGCGGGCCCGTTGCAGTGTGGTCGAATTTGACGTCCCGGCTCGCCCAGAATTCCCCCAGCAGGTGGGACTGAGTCTCGCCGAGCGCCGAAAGTTTGTCGTAGTCCGGCTCGAGGAAAGAAGCCTGGCCGTGGCGCACGAGGACCAGCCGGCTCACCGCCGCCCCTCGCCGTTACGCAATCGCGCTTTGTCTTGGAGTGAAATCCGCAAACGTTCCGCCGGTTTCCGCCAGATGTTTCAGCAGGGGCGCAGGCCTCCAGATTTCGCCCACTTCGGCTTCAAACGCGCGTACGCGGTCGTACACTTTTTTGAGTCCTACCGTGTCCGCGTACCACATCGGCCCCCCGCGATATGCCGGAAAGCCGTAGCCATTGAGATAGATGATGTCGATGTCGCCCGCGCGCAGCGCAAAGCCCTCCTCCAGAACGCGCGCTCCTTCGTTCACGAGCGCATAGACGCATCGCTCCACGATTTCTTCCATGCCGATCGAACGCTGCCGGATGCGCGCCTCGGAAGCCCAAGCGCGAACAAGCGCCGCGACCGCGGGGTCCGCAATCGGCTGACGCTTCTCGTCGTATTTGTACCAGCCGGTGCCCGTCTTCTGTCCAAACCGGCCCATCTCGCACAGACGGTCTCCTGCGATTGGCTGGCGAATCCCAGGCTTTTCCAGATGGCGGTACTCCTTGCGAATCCGCCAACCGACATCGAGGCCCGCCAGATCGCCGACTGCCAGCGGCCCCATCGCCATACCGAAGTCATAGAGCGCCTTGTCCACAGCTTCGACACTCGCTCCCTCTTCCACCAGGAAAACCGACTCGCGAACGTAGTGATGGAACATGCGGTTGCCCACAAATCCCCGGCAATTGCCCACCAGCACGCCGACCTTTCCCAGCTTTTTGGCAAGTTGCATCGCCGTGGCGATCACCGGTTTGCTCGTGACCCTACCACGGACGATTTCGAGCAGCCGCATCACATTGGCCGGGCTGAAAAAATGGGTGCCCAGCACATACTCCGGCCGCGAAGTCGCCGACGCAATCTCGTCGATATTGAGCGTCGAGGTATTGCTGGCCAGGATGGCTCCCGGTTTCGCGAGGCGATCGAGTTCGGCGAATACCTTTTTCTTCAGCTCCATCCCTTCGAACACGGCTTCCACGATCATGTCCGCGTCGGCAAACCCGTCGTAACCGAGCGTGGGGCGGATCAGGGCGAGCCGCTCGTCCACAAACTGCTGCGTAAAGCGGCCGCGCGCCACCGAGCCCGCGTAGTTTTTCCGGATGTTTTCCATCCCGCGGTCCAGCGCCGCCTGATCCGCCTCCTTCACGAGGACGGGAATCCCGGCGTTCGCGAACACCATCGCGATTCCGCCGCCCATCGTTCCCGCGCCCACCACGGCCGCGCGGGCGACCGGGATCGTGGGCGTCTCTTTCGGCACGTCGGGGACTTTTGCCGTTTCGCGCTCGGCGAAGAACACATGAATCAGCGCCTTGGATTGATCCGAGGCCAGGCATTCCATGAAGAGCTTTCGTTCGAGCCGGCAGCCCTCGTCGAACGGCAGCTTTGTGGCCGCCTCGACCGCGTCTATGGCCGCGAGCGGCGCCATCATGCCGCGCTGCTTTTTTCTCGCGTTCTCGCGGGCGGCTGCAAAGATCGGGGCATTTTCCGCGGCGGCGCCCAGCTTCTCGTTCCTTTCGCTGGTTTTCGGGGCGGGCCTTCCGGCAATTTCGCGCGCAAAGGCCACGGCGCCTGCCAGCAGATCGCCCTCGGTCACGCGGTCAATGATGTTGAACTTCAGCGCTTCCGCAGCCGGGATCAGATTGCCTTCCGCGCACATGGTCACAGCCTTGGCCACTCCGGCCAGCCGTGGCAGCCGCTGTGTGCCGTGCGCTCCAGGGATGATGCCCAACTTTACTTCCGGCTGGCCCACCTGCGCGTTCGGCACGGCCACGCGGTAATGTCCGGCCATGGCCAATTCGAGGCCGCCGCCCAGAGCATTGCCGTGAATCGCCATGACCACCGGCTTGCGGCAATTCTCGATGCGGGTCAGGACGCTGGGAAAATCCATGGTGCCCTGAGCCCCGCCGACACGCAGCTTCGCAAACTCTTTTATGTCAGCGCCGGAGACGAACGTGCGCCCCGCGCCGATCAGCACGGCGGCACGCACTCCGGCGTCGGCATTGATTTCGTCGATGGCCCGCACGATCCCTTCCGGCACGCCGGGGCTCAGCGCGTTCACCGGGGGGTTGTCGATGGTAATGACGGCGATGCCGTCCGTCTTTGTAAGCTGCACCAAGTCGCTCATAACGTCTCTCGTCTTGAATTATTACGCGCTCTTTGCCAACGCGTCCTGCGAATCAATCACCAGCCGTGCCAGCCGCTCGCGATGGAAGGTTGCATCTCCCAGCATGGTTTCCGACGCCTTCGCGCGGCGGTAATAGAGGTGCACGTCGTTCTCCCAGGTGAAGCCCATGCCGCCGTGCACCTGGATGCCACGGTTCCCCACTGCGCGCCCCGCGTCGCTGCCATAGAGCTTCGCGACAGACACTGCAGCAGACGCATCGGGCGATTTTTCCTCAAGCGCCCAGGCCGCATAGTAGGCCGCGGAGCGCGCGCTTTCCGTCTCGAGATACATGTCGGCGCATTGATGCTGCACGGCCTGGTAGGACCCGATCGGCTTTCCGAATTGTTTGCGCATTTTTGCGTACTCGACCGTGAGTTCCAACGTGCGCTGCATACCGCCCACCAGTTCGGCCGCCAGCGCTGCGGTTGCGATTTCAAGACCGCGAGCCAGACCCGCGGAATTTCCCAGTTTTTCCGCCGGGGAATTCTGGAGCCGAACGGAATATTGAGGGCGCGTCAGATCCAGTCCGTTCATCAATTCGATTCGGATTCCTTCCCGTTTGGCCTCAGCCACGTAGAGTCCATCGCGCGCGGCCACGAGGATAAAATCGGCCGCGGCAGCGTCGGTGACGAAGAGCTTTTCTCCGCTGAGCCTGCCCTGGGCGCATGCCAGCCGTATGTCCACCGGATCCCAGCTCGCACCGGCTTCGAGGATGGCCACGGTCGCACGGGCATCGCCGCGGCATATGGGCGCGAGATATTTCTTCTTCTGATCGGGCGTGGCCGCCTCGTTCAGCACCGCTCCGGCCAACGCAACGGTCGAGAAGAACGGCCCAGGCAAAAGCGCCCGGCCCGCCTCTTCCATCAGCACGATCAAATCCACTTTGCCCAGAGCCGCGCCGTCGTATTCCTCGGGGAAAATGATTCCCAGATAGCCCTGCTCGGCCATTTTGTTCCAGAGGGGCTGGTCGCAGGCGGTCCCGGTCTCCATCAGCCGCCGCACTTGAGCCATCGGGCATTCGGCCGCGAAAAACTTCCGGGCGTTTTCTTTCAGCAACTGCTGGCTGTCGCTCAGTCCGAATTGCATCGTCGCTCCTCAGTAGCTACGCGGCAGGCCCAGGACAAAGTGCCCGATGATATTGCGCTGCACTTCGGACGTGCCAGCTTCGATCGTGTTCCCGCGGCTGCGCAAATAGCCGTAAGACCAGATTCCGTTGTCGACCGCATGGGGATCGCCCTTCACCAATTGCCCGTAAGGGCCCAGCAATTCCTGGGCAACCTGCTGTAGCCGCTGGTTCAGTTCGCTCCAGAAGAGCTTCTGAATCGAGCCTTCCGGGCCGGGGATTCCCGTGGCCGTGATGCGGCTGAAGGCGCGCAACTGGTTGAGCCGCATGATTTCGATTTCGGCGTAACACTGAGCGAGCTTCTGCCGCAGCAGGGGATCCTGCGCCGCGGGATGTCCATTGCGCTCGAAGGTGCGCGAAAGCTCGATCAGCCGGTTGATGTTGCGCTTGAAGATGAGGTGCAGCCTGGCGCCGTACGAGCCGCGCTCGTGCATCAGCGTGCTGATGGCCACGTTCCAGCCGTCGTTCACCTGGCCGAGCACGTTCTCCGCCGGGACGCGCACGTCACGGAAGAAAACCTCGTTGAATTCTCTCTCTCCGGTAATCTGCCGCAGCGGGCGGACCTCCACGCCCGGCGATTTCATGTCCAGCAAGAGCACGGTGAGTCCTTTGTGTTTCGGCAGGTTGGGATCGGTGCGCACGACGACTTCGCACCAGTCTCCAATCCAGCCATAGCTGGTCCAGACTTTCTGTCCGTTGACCAGGTACTCGCTTCCATCGAGGCGAGCTTCCGTCTGCAGGCTCGCCAGGTCGGAGCCCGCGTTGGGCTCGGAAAATCCCTGGCACCAGATTTCCTCGGCGCTCAGGATTTTCGGAACGAAGCGTTTCTTCTGCGCCTCGGTGCCGTAAGCGATGATGGTGGGTCCGATCAGCCCGAGTCCCAGCGCGTTGGCCATCGGCGGGGCTTCCAGCCGGGCCATTTCCTCCCAGAAGATGGCCTGCTGCATGAGCGTCGCGCTCCGGCCTCCGTATTCTTTCGGCCAGGATACGGCCGCCCATCCGCCTTCGTAGAGCTTGCGCTGCCAGGCGCGCAGATATTCAAACGATTCTTCGAGTGGCTTTTCGCGCCACTCGGGCCAATCGCGCGGCACATTGGCTTCGAGCCACCTCCGGAATTCGTCCCGGAAACTTCGCTCTTCGGCGCTGAGATTCAGGTCCATGCCAAGGCTCCTCGTCCACTATTCCGGCCGCATCGAGTCGTGCCCCTTCCAATACTTCTTGCGAAGCTGGCGCTTGAGGACTTTGCCGGTCCCGGTCCTGGGCAGCGCGTCCACGAATTCCACCGATTGGGGACATTTGTAATGGCTGAGCCGCGAACGGCAAAATTCGATCAATTCCGCCTCGGACGCCTCCAGGCTCGGTTTCAGAACCACGAGCGCCTTCGGTACTTCTCCCCACCGGCGGTCCGGCACGGGAATTATTGCCAGTTCCAGAATCGCGGGATGCGCCAGCAGAGCTTTTTCCACCTCGAGGGAGGAAATATTTTCGCCGCCCTCAGGATCATGTCTTTCTTACGGTCTACCACCAAAAGGTATCCGTCTTCCGTCCAGGTGGCCATGTCGCCGGTGTGGAACCAGCCGCCGCGCATTACCTCCGCGGTGGATTCCGGCTGCTGCCAGTAGCCCTGCATCACGCCGTCGCTTCGCGCGATGATTTCGCCGACGGAGCG
>DASPSB010000327.1:0-3842 GCA_035624135.1 Candidatus Acidiferrales bacterium
TTTCATGGCCGTCATCACGCCTTCATACGCGGCCGCGTCTTCGTCAATGGCGTGCGCGAGCGCGTCGCCGGCGCGCCGCAAATCCGCCAGCGCGCTCGATAACTGGTCGGCAAACTGCGCCTGCGACTTCTTTTGCCGCGACAGCTGCGCCACCATCTGCCCCAGGCAGGCGCCCAGCGCGCCCGCCACCGCCGCCACCGAGCCGCCGCCCGGCGCCGCAGTCGGCGCCGCAACTGCCTCCAGCAACGGCCGCGCCATGGCCGCGAGCCCGCCGTGGGCCTCGAGGGGGCGGCCTTCGCGCGCCGCGGCCAGCCGGTTCTCTAACACTTGCGCCGCTGAAAAGTTTTCCAGCTGCAGGTAAAAGTCCGCAGACATGTCCAGCGCCTTCTGCGGAATCAGCCCCACGATTTCGCTGCCCACCGGCATCACGCCGTAACGTTTCGCCTCGCGCGTCACCATTTCGAAAACGCGGTGGAGCGGCGTCTGCTCGTAGTCCGTCATGTTGATGGACACCTGCGCCAACCCGCGCGCCCGCAGATCCACGCCCATGGCTTTCGCGTAGCGCAGCCCGCCGGAAGAAAACCGGATGGCCTTCGCGATCTTGTTGGCGATGGAGATGTCCGGCGTGTTCAGGTTGATGTTGTAAGCGATCAGGAATTTCCTCGCGCCCACCACGGTCGCGCCCGCAGTGGGATGGAGCGCCGGCCCGCCCACGTCCGGCGCGCGCTGGGGATTTCGCGGCGACTCCTCGCGCAGGCCTTCGAACTGGCCTTTGCGCACGTTTTCGAGGTTTGCGTTTTGCGGACGCAGCGCCGCAGCCTCGTAGAAATAGACGGGGATTTTGTAGCGCTCCCAGATTTCGCGTCCCACGCGCCGCGCCAGCGCCACGCAATCCTCAATCGTGGCGCCGTCCACGGGAATGAACGGCACCACGTCGGTCGCTCCCACGCGCGGATGCGCGCCCGAATGCTTCGTCAGGTCAATCAGCTCGAGAGCGCGTCCCACGCCGCGCAGCGCCGCTTCCGCCACCGCGTCCGGCTCGCCGGCCAGCGTAATTACGCAGCGGTTGTGGTCCGCGTCCATTTCGCGGTCCAGCACGGCCACTCCTGCGACCGCTGACATGGCCGCAACCAGCGCGTCCACCTTCGCCGCATCGCGCCCTTCGGAAAAATTCGGCACGCATTCAATGAGCTGCTTCATCCGCCCTCACTCTCAAAAAATCATACGGCATTCCAGCACGGGTAGTCACGGTCTCGCCGTGGCTACCCAGCCTCTGAAATCACCCGACCGCGTTTCATCGTCATGACGCAGTGATTCACGCCGAAGTAATACGGAATCTCCCGGTAGTCCTCCACGTCGAATACGGCGAGGTCGGCGTCTTTTCCCGCCTCGATCGACCCGATGCGCGCCTGCCGCCCCAGCGAGTATGCCGCGTTGATCGTGCACGCCGCGAGCGCCTCCGCCGGTGTCATCCGCATTTGCGTGCACGCCAGCGACATCGCCATGGACAGGCTCAGCGTTGGGCTCGTGCCCGGATTGCAATCCGTAGCCAGCGCCACAATCGCTCCAGCCTGGATCAATTTACGCGCAGGGGCATAATGCGTCAGCCCAAGATGAAAACTGCACCCCGGCAGCAGGATGCAGGCGACGTCCGAACGCGCCAGCGCGCGCATGTCCGCCTCGCTCGCAAAATCCAAATGGTCCACGCTCGCCGCTTCGACTTCTATTGCCAGCCGCGCTCCGCCCATCCGCGACAATTGCTCTGCATGCAGTCGCGGCTTCAATCCCAGGGCGCGCGCGGCCGCGAAGATCCGCCGCGCCTGCGCGACCGTAAACGCGCCGCGCTCCACGAACACGTCGCAGTATTCCGCCAGCCCTTCGAGCGCCGCCGCCGGCAGGATCAGCCGCACAATCTGGTCAACGTATTCGTCCGCGCCGCCGGTCCCGAAGCTTCGGGACCGGAACTCCGGCGGTACCACATGCGCCGCCAGCAGAGTCGGAACGATTTCAACGCTTTGCTCGCCTCCCAGCCGCCGCATTAACTTCAGCGTGCGCAGCTCGTTGTCGAAATCGAGGCCATATCCCGTTTTCGCTTCGACCGTTGTGGTGCCGTGCGCGGCCATGCGCGCCAGCCGCACCCGCGCACCGGCCGCGAGCGCATCGTCAGATGCTGCACGCAGCGCCCGCACGCTCGACAGTATCCCGCCGCCGGCCTTCGCAATCTGCTCGTAGGTGGCCCCGGCGATGCGCTGCTCGTATTCCGCCGCGCGGCTCGCGGCAAACACCAGATGCGTGTGCGCATCCACCAGTCCCGGAGTCACCACGCGCCCGCCGAGGTCCATCTTGCGCGCGCGGCGCGCCTCCCGGTGTCGTTCCACGCGCGCTCGCGGCCCCGCAGCCACGATCCGGCCGCCGGCGATGAGCACTGCGCCGTCCCGAACCGCGCCAATTTCCCGAAGCGCCCGACCGCGCCGCGGGGCCGGCCCCGCCATCGTCACCAGTTGCTTGCAGCCAGTCAGAAGGAGCGCGTCTGCCATAACGGGCCGTGATTGTACGTCATTTGCACGCATCGTATTATCGACTCGCGCCGGCGGCGTGTGCTGCGGATCATCTTCGCGGGGCGCGATTCCACAGGGGCTCTTCATGCGAACTTATTGGCTCGTTTCGGCCGTAGCAGTGACGGCGCTTAGCGGCGCTTTCGTCTGGGCGCGGCCCGCGCCGCAATCATCGCCCGCGCCTCAATACGACATCCTCATCCGCAACGGCCGCATTGTGGACGGCACCGGTTCGCCCTGGTACGCGGGCGATCTCGCCATCCGCGACGGTCGCATCGCCGCCATCGGCGTGCTCTGCCCGCGCACGGCAACCGATTCCGCGTGTCCGGCCAAACAAACCATCGACGCCGCCGGCCGCGTTGTCGCTCCCGGCTTCATCGACATGCTCGGCCAGTCCGAGCTGACCATTCTCGTGAATCCGCATCTGCCATCAAAAATCTATCAGGGCATCACCACGGAGATTACCGGCGAAGGCACGAGCGTTGCTCCCCTCAACGACGCCATCATCCAATCCGACCACGATACCTACGACCACTATCACCTCACTCCCGACTGGCGCACGCTGGCGCAGTATTTCGCCCGGTTGGAAAAGCAGGGCATGGGCATCAACCTGGCCACCTACGTCGGCGCGACTCAGGTCCGCCGCATGGTGCTCGGCGATGCCGACGTGCAGCCCACGCCCGAGCAGTTCGAGCGCATGCGCGCGCTCGTCCGCCAGGCCATGCTCGATGGCGCTGTGGGCGTTTCTACTTCGCTTCAATATCCGCCCGCGCCCTACGCCAAAACCGACGAGCTGATCGCGCTCGCTTCCGTCGCCGCTGAATACGGCGGCATCTACGCCACACACATGCGCAGCGAAGGCGACGCCATCGGCGCCGCGCTCGACGAAACCTTTCGCATCGGCCGCGAAGCGCACATCCCCGTCGAAATCTGGCACCTGAAAGCCGCCGGCCGCGCCAACTGGGGACGAATGTCGGAAATCGTAACGCGCATCGAGCAGGCGCGTGCCTCGGGCGTGGACGTGGGCGCGGACACCTACGGCTACTCCGCATGGTTCAATACGTTCTACGCGTTCAT
Organism: Candidatus Acidiferrales bacterium; assembly: GCA_035624135.1. Classification (GTDB taxonomy): domain Bacteria; phylum Acidobacteriota; class Terriglobia; order Acidiferrales; family UBA7541; genus JOPF136. The sequence goes on from DASPSB010000327.1 coordinate 3,633, forward strand.
TCCGCCGTGGGCGCACGACGGCGGCGACGCGAAGCTCGTCGAACGGCTCAAAGACCCCGAGGTCCGCGCCCGCATCCGCAAGGAAATGGACACGCCCTCGAAAGACTGGGACAACGAATGGGACGAGGTGCGCGACGCCAATAAAATCCTGGTCTGCGTGGTCCACAATCCCGCACTGCGCGAACTGCAGGGAAAAACCATCGCGCAAAT
>DASPSB010000104.1:0-3589 GCA_035624135.1 Candidatus Acidiferrales bacterium
GTGGATTGGCTCGAACGGCCGCGGCCAAAGGGCAATTACGGTTACAACGAGTTCTTCAACACCATCGACACGATTTTGTGGGGACGCAAGACCTTCGAGCCATTGCTGAAGAGCGGGGACGACCCGGCTAAATTTGGGCCAAAGGCCAAGAACTACGTTTTTTCGCACGATCCGCCCGGGGGGCCAGTGACGGGAGCGGAGTTTGTGAAGGAGCCGATCGAAACCTTTGCGCCGAAACTGCGCACGAAGCCAGGGAAACACATCTGGATGATGGGCGGAGCCGGGATCATCGCTTCATTCCTGGACGCAGGCGAAATCGACGAATTCATCATCCACGTGATTCCCATTTTAATCGGGGAAGGAATTCCGCTGATTGCGCCGAGGCACCGCACGGTCCGGCTCCATCTGCTGGACGCGACGACGTTTCCGGATGGCGTGGTGCGGCTACATTACTCGGTGTCCCGGCCGGAAGTGGCGCCGCCGAAACGCGTGCGGCCGAAACGCACCCGGAAATCGCACTAAGCGCCATGCTGTAGCCCAGGGCGCCCTGCGCTACCGTTGCGGCCTTACATTCCTGCCCACAAGATCGCGTTGAAGAGGAGCTGGAACGTGCCCTCGGTCTGCGCGCGGAACTGCGTGCGGAAGCCGAACATCACGATTTTCCCCTTTCCCTTCGTGAAGCTGACCGCTGCGGCGCGCCGTTCCAGGCGTTCAGCGCCCCGCGCGTAACCGGAGACGAGGATGTCCTTCGCGTTGTCGGGATACCAGGCGATCACGGAGCGCTGCACGTCGGGCGGGGGCGGCGAGGTCTGAAAGGCGATGGGAGCGTCGAAGAACGCCGCAATCTGCTGCGGCAGGCCGTATCCCACTGGATGGTTCGTATCCACGTTCACGCGCAGCAGCGACCCGGGAATGTTGAACGGCGCAGACGAATCGCCCCGCCCGCCCTCGCCTGCCGCGAACACATTCCGCACCGGCAAACTGAATTCCTCGCCGATGACGACTGATGAGGAGTTGGCCAGCGTAATCAGCGTGCCGCCGTTCTCCACGAACTCGCGGAGAGCGCGCACGCCTTCTTTGCCGATCCCGCCAGCGTATTCCGGCGGGAAATCCTCAGAAGAGCCTTCGAAACCTCCGCCCTTGCCGTCCACGATCACACCGCGCGAGGTGTCGGGGAGGATGATTGCGTCGTAGGAGTTGTTCAGGTTGCCCGCCTTTATCTCCTTGTTCTCGATGTTTTTCAGCTTGTAGCCGTACTGTTCGAGGATGAACCGCGTCCAGCCTTCATCCATCGAGGGGATGTAGGGCTTGTACAGGCCGACGCGCACGGCTTTGAGCGTGATAGAGCCCTCGGGCAGCTCTGCGCGGCCGCGCAGCAGCAGATGCAGCCGCTCGGCCTCCGCGGCGAGCTGCGGGTGCGCCGCAAAAATCACCCAGGGCATTTCGCCCGCCTTGTGCGCCAGAAACACCTGTCCGTCGGCTGCCTGCATGGCATTGACGAGCGCGAAGACGTTGTTCTGATGGTCCGCCACCTGATAGTACTTCGCGTTTCCGTTGAGGCCGCTGGCCGGCCAGGGTATTGCGGCGAGCGGAGTCGCCGACGGCATTTCGGCCGGGGCAGCCTCCAGCTTGTCTGCCTTCACCCCCATCATCAGCGGCAGCGACCATGCGGCAACGTCGTACGGTTCCAGAATGCCGCTGTTGGCGGCGGGCCGCACCTCGGGATAGCGCTGGATGCCCATCATCTCGTCCACGAAGCGCCCGTAGGGCTGCGCCAGCGGCACCAGGAACGACTTCTTGTCCACGCTCAGGTGCACTTCGACGCCATGTTCGGAGAGCAGCGCGGCCAGGCGTGTGGCCCTCACAGGATCGGACTGGTCCTCGATCGGGATGCGCCAGAATTCCGCCGAATCCGCTGATTCGACCGCGTGCTTTGACATAGCGGCTACGCCACGAAGCAAGTCAGGCCGGTACTTGCTCACGGTCTCGAGCGCCGGATCCGAGATAATCAGCTCGTAATCCATGATGTCGCGCAGCCGCCACACGCCGCCCGGCCAGGGATTGGGGAAATTGATTTGCTGCTCATAGGTGACGAGGCCCTTCTGTCCGCCCTGCAGCTCCGTGGAAGCTACTTCGATCGGAGTGGCGACGTGCGCGGAGGCCACCTCGGTGAGCACGCCGAACATATTTTTCCACCAGCCGGTGTTCCGCGTGCCGCCGGGCCAGTAGGCGTCGAAGGAATATCCGAAAATCACGCCGGATTTGCCCGCCTCCTCGAGCCGCCAGCCCATCGTGGCGCCCATCAGGTTGTTGCCGCGATGGACGAGCGGATTCACGAGCTTCGCGACGGGATCCGCGTTCGGTGGAATGTAAATGCGCGGGCCGGTATAGCCCATCTGATGTTCGTCCAGCCAGAATTGCGGGTACCATTCGTGATACACCATGCGGTTCACGTTTTTCGTTTCGATCTGCGTGAGCATGAACCAGTCGCGGTTGTCGTCGTGGCCCACGTAATGGTGATAGAGATACGGCATCGGCCCACCCTCGTATTTCGTGCCCACATACTTGCGGTACCACTCGGTGACCATCGTCTCGCCGTCGGGATTGAGAGACGGGATGAGCAGCACGATCGAGTCGTTCAACCTCCGCAGCGTCTCCGGGTCCTGGGCCGTGGCCAGCCGGTGGGCCCACTCCATAGCCATCTGGCTCGAGCCGATCTCGGTAGAATGGATGTTGCAGGTAATCAGCAGGATCGTCTTTCCCTCGCGCACGAGCGCATCGATCTGTTCGCGCGTGAGCCCGCGCGGGTCAGCCAGCTTGTGCGCGATTTCCTGGTAGCGCGCCTTGTTGCGCAGATTCTCGGCGCTGGAGATGACGGCCATGAACATCTCCTCGCCCAGCGTGGTTTTGCCCAGCACTTCGATCTGCACGCGGTCCGAGGCGCCGGCCAGCGCGTGAAAATAGGAAGAAATCTGGCGATAGTCGGCCAGCGTGCGGTCCGCCCCCACCTGGAAGCCGAGAAATTCGGAAGGCGAGGGCACAGGTCCCGCTGCCGCTGCCTTCTTTTGCGCGAAGGCGCCCGGCGCGATCGCCAGAACGATCAGAATGGCAATGAAAATTCGCAACGTTCGCATGCGTACCTCCCCGTGGACTGCAAAGGCCCTACAGTATGCACGCGAAGACGGATTTTGCCGAAACGAGTTTTCGCAAGAAAGCGCTCAGGCCCGGCGCTGCAGGCGGAAGTAGCGGCAGTAGCGGGTCACCGGGCACTGGCCGCAGAGCGGTGCGGTGCGCTTGCAAATTTCCTGGCCGTGTTGCTTGAGCAGCAGATAGGCGCGGAGACGGGAATCGCAGTCCTCGGGCACGCCTTCGTGCAGGATCTCCTGCGCGGCGCGGTAATTTTGTGCGTAGTTCTTGTACGGTTCGCCGCGGAATATCCGCACCGTCACTTCGACACAATTCGAGGGCACGGCTGCGACCGGAGCAGTGCGCGTGAACAGCAGGATTTTGTCCGCGCCGGGATCGGCGATGGTGGGAAATTTCTTGAGCGCCTTTCGCGCTTCGTCGAGCGGCCCCGCAATGGCCATGC